>JAJTHV010000452.1 GCA_021300095.1 Flammeovirgaceae bacterium
GATATAGTTGGTATTCAACCTATCGGTAAAGTGACCCTGCAAATCACTGGGGATGATTTGGTGTTTGGTGTCAATGGAGATTACTGCAAAGGAAAAATAAAGGATGGATCAATCAGTCTCTTAAACGCTTGTTATGCCCAGTCTCCTAGTTGGGTTATTTCCGAAAGAGCCGAAGGCACAATGTACATTTATCCGCGTCTTGGAGCGATGTATTACTACGATTTGGTAATGAAAAAAGTGCAGAAATAGTGTTTCGTAGATTGAAGTAAGCGAAATGGTATCTTCTTTTATCTGAACTTTATCATACTCAATGCAGTCCTGCTGCGCTAAGGAATGAATCCAAGCTTTCCTAAACACTCTATTTGTCGTTCACGCGGGCCAGTATTTCTTCTTGGAGATCGATTGATATTCTTCTCTTTCGTTGACTTCCAGAGTCTGAAGCTACGCTACTTTAAAAATACCTTCTCAAAGCCACCTGGCGCTCAAAGAATTCCAAATCAATGCTAAGCATGATTTCGTGTGTGCCAAAACTGTTGGCCGATAACTTGTTTGTGGGTAATTCAAAAAGATAGCCAATACGCAGTTTGTTTTTTAGTTCTAATTGCGAATTCAAACCAATCGAATTAAAGTTGCGTGTCATTATACCCGTCCACAATACTTCCGCGAGCAATACCTGTAGATTGAAATCAACTGAAGTCGAAGTGTTTTCCACCATCCGAACCAATACCGAAGGCTTGATTTTTATCTTTTCATACTTATCAAAAATATAACCACCGCTCAGGTAAATGTGGCGTTTGTAGCGTGTGCTGGATGATACACCGTCTTGCACGGTTACATCCAAAAAGCGCGGAATTGAAATTCCTGCATAAAACTTGTCGTGCATGTAGAAAATACCGGCACCGATGGTAGGCTGCGAAAAGTTTTCAGTTGGCTGCGTGATTTTTTGATCTACTACTTCCAGATTAAGTTTACTATAGTCATACCAGTAGTTTACCACACCTCCCTGCAAGCCAAAGGAAAGTTTGCTGTTTTCAAACTTGATTTTGTAATTGAATGAAGCGCTGAGTTCCGTGGTCGTGTTGATTCCTAATCGATCATTGATCACCAATAAGCCACCGCCCAATTTATCTTGCATAAAGGAAGAGCTGAGCGACAATGTGTTTGTAAGCGGTGCTCCGTCAATTCCGGCCCACTGCGCTCGAGACAGGAGCGTTGCGTTTACTACATTATGAATACCGCTGTAGGCCGGATTAATCATGGTTTGATTAAACAAATATTGACCATAGAGTGGGTCATTTTGTGCCGATGCTTTGAAACCTAAAATAACTGTAAGGAAGAGTAAAATATTTTTCATGAGAAGATGGTCAATTTTATATGTGGGAAGAGATTAACGGCTCAATTGTAGAAACCCGGAAATTTTTCGACTGCCTAATTCGATTACGTAGAAGTAAGTTCCATCATTGAGCGCGCGTTGCTCTCCCTCATTTGAAACGCCTTCAAAACGTTTGCCGGATTCTGAATTGTTATATTGACTGATACTATACACCTTATCGCCCCAGCGATTGAATATGCTTACGGTGTTGGCTGGATACGCTTCTATGTTTGCTAGTTTTAAGAAATCATGTGCTCCGTCTCCGTTGGGTGTTACAATATTGAAAATCTCTAGTTCTGGATTTTCGCCCAGCACTTCCCCTTTCAATTCAAATTGATATAAAGCGCCAACGAAGGAAATTTCAATCAACGAAGAAAAAACACCGGGATCTTTCGCATCTAGTTTAAAAATCAGTTGCCCGATTTCTGCAGGTATCAATGTGGATGGTGCAGTGACTAAACTGATTTTAGAATTGCTGGAAGCTACATTCAGAATGGTCAGGTTAGAACTTCCGGAGTTTTCAATTATAAATTCTCTCGTCAAATCTTTCGTGAGGGTTGTCTTACCAAGGTCAATTACTGTACTACTGCTATTGGTGACAAGCGTACCAGTTGTGCTACTGCCAATTTTTACAAGTGGTTTAGGATCAAGAAATACAAAATTCGGTTGACTGGCAGTTCCCCCTGACGTAGTTACAGATACACTTCCGCTTGCTCCAACTCCCACTTTTGCAGTGATGGTTTTAGACGATACCACTACAAATGATTCTGCTGGTACTCCTCCAAAGCTCACGCTAGTCACATTTACAAAATTAGTTCCGTCAATCGTTACCGAGCCGCCTTGTGCTGCACTCGTTGGATTGAAAACAACTACTGTAGGTGGTAATAAAAAGCTAAAGCCTGCAATTGAGGCGCCACCAGCGGGAGACTTGACAGTAACAGCACCTGTTGAACCGTTGGCGACAACTGCGGTGATCGTGGTTGATGAAACAACAGTGAATGAAGCTGCTGCCGATGCTCCGAACAATACATCTGTTGTGCCTAATAAATTTGTTCCAGTAATGGTTACGGTTGCTCCGGTTCCTGCGGCAGTAGGATTAATGGATGAGATGGTAGGAGGGAGTAGAAAAGTAAATCCGGGAGAGGTGGCCGTTCCTCCGGCAGCCGTTACAGAAATACTTCCGCTGGTACCTGTACTTACGATGGCTGTGATAGTTGTAGAGGAAACAACATTAAATGAAGTGGCTGCAGTTCCGCCAAAGCTTACAGCTGTCACACCAATAAATCCGGTACCCGTTATAGTAACTGTATTGCCGCTACCAGCCGAGCCCGGTGAAAATGATGAGATGGTAGGCGCAGCAATAGCTTGAATCGTTTTTGTTCCGCTGGGACCAAGAGAAGATGTGAAGCTTACCGAAGTTGAAAAATTAAAATTGCTCAGAGAGAAAAAAGGAAAACTTATCGTATTGCCAAGGGTAGCGCCTCCGTTGATATTGGCTGCAATAAAGAAGTAACGATCTACGCCATCCCCAACGATGGTTTGCGAAAACCCAGTGAAGCTGATTATTTCTCCGGCTCCTAAAGAAGTGCTGGAGGAAAAGGTGAGAAATGTAGCGCTGCCGAAATCATTGATGTTGTTGTAATACAAACTAAAGCTTGAGACATCAGAACCAACATACGTTCCTGAAGTTGCCTGCGTGGTCAGGTCGGTAAGGGTAGCATCTCCACCGATCGAAGACATCGCAATTCCATATATTTTCTGCTGATTTAATGGGAAGATGGGCTCACTTCCAGAGTCAATGTCATAGGCGCTTACAGTTTGAGCATGAGCATTGTGATACGAGCAAAACAAAATGAATAGCAACACGCAAGCATTCGGGATGCGTGTGAGTAGGGAATAATTTGATTTCATACAGTAGGGTCAATAGATTTTATAGAATCAATCGGATTGTTTCAAAGTGACAATCGAAATGAATGTTGTTTAACTTTCTTTTACCAAAATGCCCAACTCTTTCAGTTGTTCATCCGAAATAGTAGAAGGCGTATCAATCATCGTGTCGCGGCCGGCATTGTTCTTCGGGAACGCAATAAAGTCGCGGATCGAATCAACACCACCAAACAACGAGCACAAACGGTCGAAGCCAAAGGCAATACCACCGTGTGGCGGTGCGCCATATTCAAATGCTTCCATCAAAAAGCCAAATTGTTTTTTCGCTTCTTCCGCTGAGAAGCCCAGTTTGCTGAACATCAATTGTTGTGTAGCACGGTCGTGGATACGAATGGAGCCGCCACCAATTTCAGTTCCATTCAACACCATGTCATACGCATTGGCACGCACATTTCCAGGATCGCTATCCAGCAATGCCATATCTTCCGGCTTGGGTGAAGTGAACGGATGGTGCATGGCATGCCAGCGATTGGTTTCTTCATTCAACTCGAGTAACGGAAAATCAACTACCCACAACGGAGCAAATTTATTTTTGTCGCGCAAGCCCAATTGATTGGCTACATGCAAACGCAATTCTCCCAATGCTTTTCTGGTCTTATCCGCTTCTCCGGACAATACTAAAATCAAATCGCCAGCATCGGCATTGAACTTCTGTGCCCATTTGCTCAACTCGATTTCGTCAAAGAATTTATCAGCCGATGATTTGAACGTACCATTGGCTTCGCATCGTAAGTACACCAAGCCTTTCGCTCCAATCTGTGGTCTCTTTACAAATTCGGTTA
>JAJTHV010000046.1 GCA_021300095.1 Flammeovirgaceae bacterium
AATTAACCCTTTGCTTCGATTTTCAATAGTAAACAATCCTTCACGCAAATCTTCGGCCCCTTCTGATTTCAATTCATAGTTGTGTTCCTTCTTCACCATGTCCTGATCAAGAATTTCACGCAGTGTGGAGGTAAGCGAGGAGATCGGAGTGATAGAGTTCATAATCTCATGCCGCAATACACGCGTCAAGTTTTGCCATGCTTCCAATTCTTGCTTTTGCAATTCCGTCTGAATGTTCTGAAGCGTTACCACCTTCACCGTATTTCCGCGAATGCGCAATTCCGTTGCCTGAATGGTTAATAAAAATTCGTTGCCCACTTTATACAAAGCACTTTTGCCGGGTTCCGCTTGTTTAAGCGACTGATATAGATTTGGATTTTGATCCGCGAGTTCATTAATGTTTTTCAGATTGGTGTTGCCAATATATTTTTTGGCATTCGCATTCATTAGCTGCACTTCTCCTTCCGAATCAAATGAAATAATGCCGGTACGCACCTGTTGCACAATGGTATTGAGATACTGCCAGCTTTCTTCTTTTTCGGAGCGCGCCTTGCGGAAAGCCTCCATCACTTCGTTGAAGGCTGTATTCAGTTCGCGAAAGCTTTTTCCCAACTTATTGTCGTTGGCAAAGCCGGAAATGAAATCCGAATATTTGACCGATTCAAGAAAACGTGTGAGTTTGCGATTGGTCTGCGAGGTGAAGCGATACAGTTCAATTAACTGAAAAATGATAATCAGAACAGTCAGCCCCCCGGCAAAAATCATATTGGGCCGCGAAAACATGTACATAACCAGCCCTACCGACAGTGCCAGCAACACCACCCTAAACGCTACCCGAAAACGAAAATCATTGAAGGCCATTGGTTAATTTGAAAATTTGAAAATGAGTTAATTTGAAAATTTACTACAAGTTTTGAATTAAGTGGTTTCTCTATTCTTCAATTGGAGATAATCTTCAAATTTCCAAATTGATCAATTTCCAAATTAAAGTCCATGCTTCTCCAACCTTCTATACAACGATGATCGAGTGAGGCCGAGCTCAGACGCGGCTTGGGTAATGTTACCGTTGTATTTTTTCAATACTTTGCGGATCAGCAGTTTTTCTACTTCATCCAGGTTGTATTGATCCAAGCTCACCGATTGATCGGTTTCCTTCGGAGCAGAGGTGGTGAAATTAAAATCTTCCGGTTGTAACACTGTGGAGTTGCTTAGTATGATGGCACGCTCTAAAGAGTGTTGTAATTCACGAATGTTGCCTGGCCACGGATGTTTATTCATGCGTGTCATGGCGGCATCGCTGATTTTGTTCACGCTCTTTCCGTATTTGGCGGAATAGTGCTTTAAAAAATGATTGGCGAGCAGGGGGATATCTTCCAGCCGATCGCGTAATGACGGAATTTGAATTTCAATGGTGTTGATACGATACAACAAATCCTGACGAAAACGATTTTCTTTCACCATATCATACAATGGCATGTTGGTGGCGCAAATCAACCGGATGTCGATGTTGGTATCTTTGTTTGATCCCACGCGACTCACTTTTCGGTTTTGCAGTACAGTCAACAACTTCGCTTGCAATGGCATCGACAAGTTTCCAATTTCATCGAGGAAAAGAGTGCCGTTGTTTGCTAACTCAAATCTGCCGGGGCGATCTTCTTTTGCATCCGTAAAAGATCCTTTTTTGTGTCCGAATAATTCAGTTTCAAAAAGTGTTTCGGTGATGGAGCCCAGATCTACGCTGGCAAATGTTTCTGCTTTTCTATTCGAATTGCGGTGGATGGCACGCGCGATTAACTCTTTACCTGTTCCGTTTTCACCTAATATCAACACATTCGCATCCGTCAGCGCTACCCTCTCGATGGTTTGAAAAATGCGTTGCATACTTTGGCTTTGGCCGATGATGTCGCTGAATTTTTCGTTGATCGCCTGATTGATTTCGTGATTTTTTATTTTCAGTGTCTCGATTTCATCTCGCGATTCGCGCAAGCGCATGGAGGAGTAGAGCGTTGCCAGTAATTTCTCATTCTCCCAAGGCTTCAGTACAAAATCAGTAGCTCCAGCTTTGATTGCGCGCACCGCCATTTGGACATCGCCATAAGCGGTGATTAATACTACTACAGCCGAGGGATCGATGCTTAGAATTTTTTCCAACCAATAATAGCCTTCGCTGCCACTGCTCAGATCTTTCGTGAAGTTCATGTCAAGCAAAATCACATCATAGTCCTCCTGATTCATCAGCCCGGGAAGTGCTTCAGGGTTTTTCTCAATGTCTACCTGAGCGAAATGCCGTTTCAGGTACATCTTGGCTGCTTTTAGCAAATCTTCGTTGTCGTCTACAATTAAAATTTTTCCGTGCTTCGTTTCTGACATACAGTTAATTTGAAAATTTGATCATTCGACTATTCGATGAATTAGTTGCCTATCCTCAAAGGACATCGGCTCTTAACTCAGAATTTTATTACCCATTCAAGCAACAATATTGATACCGAAAGGTGAATACCTCTTAAACGCCCTGATTTAGCAAATTGCCATGTTCAAAGGTATCAATAATTGTCCGCAATCGAACAATCCAGTTCAGATATGAACGGAAAAAATGGGCAAATAGCTTGAAATTGGGCGAGTTACCCCGTTACTAATGGTTGGCACGTTTGTTGGCAATGGGTAGGTGAACTTGAACAACCACCAATGGATAAACAGATAAAAAAGAAATTTTGGACACTAAAGCGTATAGCAGCTTATGGCGGGGGTGCAGCTTTAGTATTTTTTATTGCCTACCAACTGATTTTTGCGGACAGGCGCTCGAAACTGGTCATTGAAAAAGAGAAAATAACCATTTCAGAAGTAAAGCGTGGCGAGTTTAAGGAGTTTATCCCACAAACCGGAACCGTAGAGCCTGCGCGAACAGTATTTCTGGATGCGATCGAGGGTGGTAACATTAAGCGAATTATTCGTGAAAGTGGATCGATGGTTAAGAAGGGAGATCTAATCATTGAGATTTCTAATCTTAACAGAGAAATTGCGGTACTTCAACAAGAATCTGACTTAGTGCAAAGCATCAACAGATCTCGTGACACTCGTTTAGGAATTTTACGAAATGATTTAGATCAACGTCAGGCATTAGCCCAAATTGATAATCAACTCGCTATTTTCCGGCCGCAATATGAGAGACAGAAAGTTTTGCTCGAGAAGAAGCTGATCGCTAAGCAGGAATTTGAGCGTACGGAAGCAGATTATATTTACAATGTGAACAGAAGGAAATTCACCTACGAAGCTTATCAGAGAGATTCGGCTGGTAGGGTGTTAGCGTTGAAAGACATCGATCTTTCTGAGAGTAGAATGAAACAGAACTTAGTATCAGTTCGCACTATATTAGAGAACTTAAATATCAAAGCCCCCATTGACGGACAACTCTCAACTCCACACTGGGAGATTGGGCAAGCCGTGAGTACCGCACAAAGATTAGGGCAAGTGGATATTGTGGGTAGCTTTAAAGTACGAGTGCCAATTGATGAATTGTACCTGCCAAAGATTTCTGTTGGATTGCCATCTACTACCGATTTTGCTGGCAAAACGTATCGAATGTTAATCACCTATATTTATCCAACGATTCAAAATGGCCGCTTTGAGGTGGATATGAATTTCGATGGTGAAACACCACAAGGCATTCGCAGAGGGCAGTCACTGCGAATGCGAATTGAACTGGGCCAGGCATCTGAAGAATTATTGTTGCCGGTAGGCGGATTCTATAAAGACACAGGCGGTAACTGGGTGTTTGTGCTTGATGGAGATGACAAAGCAGTGAAGCGCGACATTAAACTAGGCAGAAAAAATTCTGAGAACTTTGAAGTGCTGGAATGTTTGAAGCCAGGCGATCGTGTGATCACTTCTTCTTACGAGAATTTTGGTAACAATGAGGTCTTAATTTTAAAATAGTGCAACCTATTAATAAAATCTGCGTCTAACTTGCAACCAAACAGAAAAAGTGAAGTATTACTTACAACTATTTGATTAACCAAAACATCCAACCAATAAATCAACTACTCATGATTAAATTAAAGAACCTCGAGAAAGTTTACACGACAGAAGAAGTGGAAACTACTGCCTTGAATAACATCAACATGGAAATTAAAGATGGTGAGTTCGTTGCCATCATGGGGCCATCCGGTTGCGGAAAATCAACCTTGTTAAATATTTTAGGATTGTTGGACAACCCATCCGGAGGTGAGTATTATTTTGGAGAGCATGAAGTTGCTAAATATTCCGAGCGTCAGCGTGCGCAATTGCGAAAAGGCTCTATCGGGTTCGTATTTCAGAGCTTCAATTTGATTGACGAGTTGACGGTATTTGAAAACGTAGAGCTTCCGTTGCTTTACATGAAGGTACCTTCAGACGAAAGAAAGAAGCGCGTAGAAGAAGTGCTGGAGCGCATGAATATCATGCACCGCAGAAATCACTTCCCACAACAATTATCCGGTGGACAGCAACAGCGTGTGGCGATTTCTCGTGCCATTGTTGCAAAACCAAAAGTAATTTTGGCCGATGAGCCTACCGGTAATTTGGATTCAGCAAATGGTGAAGAAGTGATGAAGTTGCTTTCGCAATTGAATGAGGAAGGCACAACCATTTTGATGGTGACTCACTCACCTTACGATGCAAATTACGCACACCGTATTATTAACCTGTTTGACGGAAAAGTGGTAACGGAGAATATCAAGGAGCAATTCCATATATAATTCATAGGTTTAGGTTAAGTTACAAGACCCATCTCACACCGAGATGGGTTTTTGTTTGTTTTGGCATAGGGGTTTTTTATAATTCAATTGTCTTATAAGTATGAACAGTAGACTGTTCATAAATGTACATGTTCAAATGATCAATCACTTAACAACAGCGAATTCAATGCGCAAAACACCAATTGACTCTCACGAATTTATTGGCATATTTCTTGGCGTGATGCAACCTTAGAAGAAGTAAATCGGTCTTAGTAAAGTTAAACTGCAGCTGAATGATCAAAAATTTCCTATTAATTACTATTCGCAGCATGATGAAGAATAAGCTGTACATCTTCATCAATATTTTTGGAATGGCGATTTCAATAGCTTGTTGCATCATCGGATTTTTTAACTATGATCACAATGCTGGATTTGACCACATGCATAAAAATGAGGCTACCATTTACCGGGTGGGCTCAGTGCGTGAATTTCAAAATACATTAACTGAATTTGGGCATGCTCCGATTGCCTTGGGTTTGGCCATTAAACAAAACGTTCCGGATGTAGATGAGGTGGTTCGGTTTTCACCCAGTGGAGGAAATTTCAGAGTCAATACAGAGTTGTTCAACAGCAATTTAACATATGTCGATCCGGCATTTTTCAAGTTGTTTACATTCGAATTTGTAGAAGGAAACGGATCACTCCAAAATCGAAATGAGATTTGTATCAACGATGAGTTGGCAATTAAATACTTTGGTAAAGAGCACGCGTTGGGCAAACCTTTAACGCAGCTTTTGGATAGCGGAAAAACAAAGGAGTATATCATTGCGGGCGTATTTAAAAAACAACCTAGTAATTCAAGTTTCTCTGGACAAGCGTATTCCCATTATGATAACGCTTTTGAGTTTGCGGAGAAGGATTTCACAGAGAATAGCTGGAAGTACCGCAACAATTTGTTGTTCAGATCAAAGACGCCAACCGGGTGTCCTCCATACAGGAACAGCTAAAGCAATATGTGTCCAATAACAATACGATTCGAGAGGATTTTATCATTAAGTATTTTCTGGTAGAGCCATTTGTAGGCATGGCCGTACGTGACAGTTATGCGGACAAAAACGGAACGTGGACACGGGATGGATCTCCATTGGCAGCCGTGATTGGTATCGGCTTGATGGGCTTGTTCGTTTTGTTGATTGCCATTTTTAATCTGACCAATACAGCCATCGCCATTTCATCGCGCAGGCTTAAAGAAATTGGGATACGTAAAGTGATGGGCAGCATGCGCAAAGATTTGATCGCGCAATTTATTGGCGAGACTACGGTCATTTGCTTTGTGGCATTGCTGTTGGGAGTAGTCATTGCAGAAGCTTTTCTGCTGCCTGCATTCAATAAACTCTGGCCTGATTTTAACATGGTTACTGATTATTTCGGCCGTCCGAATTTTATGATATTCATGGTTGTTACCTTGATTTTGACGAGCTTGTTAGCTGGCAGTTACCCGGCATTTTATATCAGTAAGTTTGAGCCTGCCAGTATTCTGAAGGGAACACTCAAATTTGGCGGGACCAATTTATTCACACGCGTTTTACTTTGTCTGCAATTTGCTATTTCCCTGGCGGGAATTGTGTGCAGTTTTGCTTTTACAGATAATGCGACCTTTCAACGCAATTTCGATATGGGTTTTGATCGGAAGGGAGTAATCTTTACCAGTGTCAATGGTCGATCGGAATATGAAACCTATCGAAATGCCCTCGCTGAAAATCCGGATATTGTTTCTATCACCGGCACACAAACACACCTGTATGCATCAGGCTTCAACGACCCTATTAAACACGAGGACAAAGAAATTGAAGTAGATATATTGGATGTTAGCGCTGATTATCTGGACGTATTGGATATTGATCTGAAGGAAGGTCGAAATTTTGAACCAGAATCAGCAACGGATCGAAAAGAGTCGGTCATCATTACGGAAGGCCTGGCCAAACAACTGAACATGACCAAGCCCATTGGCAAAGAAATAATTTGGTTGGATACGGTGAAATACTTTGTAGTTGGAGTTGTGGCAGATATTTATAACAATGGATTATGGGAGAAAATGGATCCGGTTATGTTTCGCTATGCAGATAAAAACAAGGTGAATCATATTTTGGTAAAGGCGGATGCTGCCAAGCTACTTGCCATCAATAAATTCATGGAGGAAAAGTGGAAAGCAATTTTTCCGGATAAATTGTATGATAGTGATTTAATGGATGATGAAATGATCGAGGCGGATACTGTCAACAGGAACCTTGTCAAGATGTTTACATTTTTAGGAATAGTTGCACTGTTGCTTTCAATTACTGGGCTGTTTACGCTGGTATCATTAAATATTATCAAAAAGATGAAAGAAATTGGAATGCGCAAAGTGTTAGGAGCGTCTACCTGGAATATCACCGCTATTATTAATCGTGAGTTTATTATTATTCTTTTTCTTTCGAGCATTTTAGGCGCTGCACTAGGATGGTCGCTTTCTTCTGTATTTATGGAAAGTATTTGGGATTATTATCAAAATGTCAGCATCACATCCATGATCATTTCAGCAGCCATTTTATTCGTAGCGTCCGTTCTTTCCATTGGCTATAAAATTTATAAAACCACTCGATTAAATCCATCGCATGTGTTGCGCGATGAATAACATAACACCCAACTAGAAAAGTAAATCGATATGATTAAGAATTACCTATTAATTACGTTTCGCAATTTGATGAAGAACAAACTCTTCATTCTAATTAATGTATTTGGTATGGGGCTGGCGATTGCCTGTTGCATTACAGCTTACTTGAATTGGGAATACTCAGCCAACTGGGATAAACAACATGTAAATGCGGATAAAATTTACAGGGTGCAGTTTTGGAGGGACTTTCAGGGAAGGAAAGGGCGCTTTGGAATGGCTCCTATGCCACTCGCTAATCACATCAAACAAAACTTTAAAGAGGTAAATAAAACAGTCCGATTCATGTCTTCCTATTGTGACATGCGTATTGGTGAAGAAGTGTTTGGGGATCAGATGGCATATGCTGATTCTGCTTTTTTTGATTTATTTTCCTTTCAACTAAAAAATGGTGACATCAGTAGTTTCCACGATAAGGGAAAGGTTTTTATCAGTGACAAGATTGCAAAGAAATATTTTAATCGTGATGATGTAGTCGGTCAGCAACTAACGCAAATCATTTTGGGAAAGGATGGCGTGCGCAGACCCAAAGAGTTTGAAATCGGAGGTGTATTTATCAAGCC
>JAJTHV010000332.1 GCA_021300095.1 Flammeovirgaceae bacterium
ACGAAACTCGACTTGAGTTCCCAGCGCCTTGTTCTTGTCGTTACTCTGAATCACCTGCCACCCATTCAGTAGAAAAAGGTAGGTTGACCATTTCGCATTCAGCGGAACACTCAGTTTCACTCCGGACAAATAGTATGGAACATTTTCCGGTGCAAATGAGCGCGTATACATTAAATGATCTTTGGAGATGGCACTCTCATTGGTATACGGAGAGCCAAACACGCCAAAATCCAACCATATATTTCTTTTTGCTGAAAGGCGAAGGCCTGCATTCGCTTCTACAATGTTTTTGAGTGTTCCTACTTCATTCGCATAATTCGAGTTCATATAAGTACCATAGCCGGGCACAAAACGAAAACGAAAATTGGTAGACTTGTAGCGAAGATCCATGTAAGCCAAGTTAATATTCATTTCATCATGTCGATTGGACGAAACAAAGTAGGGATTCGTGCCTACCCGCGGTTGGCTGAAATTGTACCCGTAGTACGTATCTAAATATCCGCCAACAGCTAAATGCCCAATCACCGTACTCTCAAGCGTATCCATCGTTGCCGTATTGACAATTTGTGAATAGCTTTCAAAAGATATGAACAGGCAAAAGCTGAATACGAAAACTTTAAAGCTTCTCATTTCGCAAAGAACCTAAAAGTAAATGACACAAAAAAAGCCTCGAATGGTCGATGGCGTATGCTGCAAAATTCTTTTCTTCCATAACATTATCTTCTTAAAACATTGCAAATTGCAAATCACAATTCATATCTATTATGACTGACGTAACCTTTCCACATACCAATCTCTGGCAATTTGCTTATGATGTCTTCCTAAAAATAAACTGTCCTGAGGAAGAGGCAAAATTAGCTGCCAATGTTTTGCTTAGTGCCGATTTACGAGGCATCGACTCGCATGGTCTTGCCCGGTTATCCGGGTACGTACGCCTGTGGGATGCCAAACGCATCAACAGCCAACCCAAAACTAGAATTGTTCATGCCCGGGCGAGCACGGCTGTGTTGGATGGAGATAGCGGACTCGGTTTGGTGGTTGCGCCAAAGGCTATGGAAATTGCGATTGAAAAAGCAAACAATGTGGGCACCGGTTGGGTGGCAGTCAAAAATTCAAATCACTTTGGTATTGCCGCTTATCATGCTATGATGGCATTGCCGCATGATATGATCGGTATTGCCATGACCAACGCCAGTCCCCTCGTAGCGCCTACTTTTTCTGTCGAGCGATTATTAGGAACCAATCCGATTTGTGTAGCAATTCCAGCGCATCAGCAACCGCCTTTTGTTGCCGACTTTGCCACTACTACCGCTGCCAATGGCAAACTAGAAATTCTTCAAAGAAAAAATAAAGAAGCCCCATTAGGTTGGATTCAGAAAAAAGACGGAAGCCCCTCCACGAATCCAAACGAATTAAAAGATGGTGGTGCGCTTATTCCGCTCGGAAGTGATCGCGAGCATGGAAGTCATAAAGGATTTAGCCTTGGCGCTTGGGTGGATATTTTTTCTGCCGTATTGAGTGGTGCTAATTACGGTCCGTGGGTTCCACCTTTCGTAAGTTTTTTATCACCACCTTCTGATCCGGTAGGTGAAGGCATCGGTCACTTCTTTGGTGCGATGCGCGTAGATGCATTTCGCCCATCTGATGAATTTAAAATGCACATGGATAAATGGATCACACGCTTTCGCGAAGCAAAAACGATCGAAGGTCAGCCACGGGTAATTATCCCAGGTGATCCGGAAAGAGAAAGTGAAGCGATTCGCTTACGCGAAGGCATTCCTCTCAACAACAAAGTGGTTGATGATCTACGTGAACTAGCTGCAAAGCTGGAAGTAAAATTCTTCGATTAGAAGGTAAAATAAGCACGTACTACCCAAGGAGAAGCAAAAGGTCCGTTTGCTTTGTAGAGTACGTCATACATACCTACTACATTTAAACCACCTCTGCCACCCAAAGATTGCGAATAGCCAAGGCCCAAAAGCATGCGGTCAACAAAGTAGCGCTTGCTGTCATTCACATAATTGGTTGAAATGAGATTGTATTCTGCCATCGCAAACAACTGATCGAAGTTGTAACGTAAAAAGGGGCTGATTCCGTACTGATTGATGTTAATGCTGGGCTTGATGTCTGTATAACTTAATAATTGATAACTTAGACCCATTCCTCCTGAAAATTGAGGCGTGATCATATAGCCTAAAATTGGATTTACAGATACCGAAAAATATCCAGTTCCACCTCCTATACCAAAACCACCGCCAAAATACATGCGATCTTTTAATTTATGGGGTGTCTCATCGTCAACTTCGCGTTGAGCTACACTAAGAAAAGGTAAACTTCCCAATAGAAAAATAACTACAAACTTTTTCATAACCTGTTTTTTTTAATCCTCCTCCTGAATAATAAAAATGTCTTCGGTCTCCTTCTTCATCAAGTACTTCTCGCGGGCAAATTTCTCAAGCAACTCGCGGTTTGTCATGAGCTCTTCGCGGTCCTTTTGAACTTCGGCTATTTTCTGTTGATAATACTCTTTTTCGTTGTTTAGGTTGCGCAGTTTGATACCTAATTTAAAGCGCGATATCAAATCGTTTGAATCCAGAAATATCATCCAAACTAAAAAGGAGAAACCCGTAACTGCGTAGAAGTTTCTAAAGGCAGGTGGTAATTTCTTGAACATAGCTTAAAAAATGGTTGTACGAAGATAAGTAAAATTTGGAAATACCTCTAAAACGAAAAAGCCTCGCATCGGATGCAAGGCTTTTTCAATCTGACCAAAATTGGTTTAAAACTTCTTTCCCGGGAAATAAGCCACCTCACCCAACTCTTCTTCAATACGAATCAATTGATTGTATTTCGCCATCCGGTCGGAACGTGAAGCTGAACCGGTCTTGATCTGACCAGTATTCAAAGCCACTGCCAAGTCTGCAATGGTATTATCTTCCGTTTCACCCGAGCGGTGCGACATGATGCTCTTGTATGAATTGCGTTTCGCCAAATTCACTGCGTCAATGGTTTCAGTCAACGAACCGATTTGATTTACTTTAATCAAAATGGCATTGCCTACTCCCTTATCAATGCCTTGTTGCAGACGCTTTACATTGGTTACGAACAAATCATCTCCTACTAATTGTACGTTCTTTCCAACATTATCTGTCAATGCTTTCCAGCCAGCCCAATCATCTTCGGCCAAACCATCTTCAATAGAAATGATTGGATACTTCTTTGTCCAATTGGTCCAGTACTCGGCCATCTCCAATGGCTTTAATTTTTTGCCGGAAGATTTTTTGAATGTATACAATTTGGTTTTGCTATCATAGAATTCGGAAGCTGCAGGGTCCAATGCGATCATCACATCTGAACCTGGCTTGAAGCCAGCCTTCTCAATTGCCTTTAATACAATCTCAATGGCTTCCTCATTTGATTTGATGTTTGGAGCAAAACCACCTTCATCGCCTACGTTGGTTGATAAACCTTGGTCATGTAATACTTTTTTCAAGGTGTGGAAAATCTCAGCACCCATTCGCAATGCTTCTGAGAATGTCTTGGCACCTACCGGCATTACCATGAATTCCTGAAAGTCGATGGAGTTATCCGCATGGCTTCCACCATTCAAAATGTTCATCATCGGCACAGGAAGTGTGTTTGCATTTACACCACCGATGTAGCGATACAATGATTGACCTGCTTCCATGGCTGCAGCTTTCGCCACAGCTAATGAAACTCCTAAAATCGCGTTAGCGCCCAACTTTCCTTTATTGGGTGTACCATCTAACTCGATCATGATTTTATCAATCAACGACTGATCAAAAACAGGAAATCCAACAACTTCAGCTGCAATCTTGGTATTGACATTTTCAACGGCCTTCAATACGCCCTTGCCCATGTATTTTTTCTTGTCGCCATCGCGAAGCTCGACAGCCTCATGCGAACCTGTTGATGCACCGGATGGAACTGCGGCACGACCAAAAGCACCCGACTCGGTGAATACATCTACTTCTGCTGTTGGATTACCACGGCTATCAAGAATCTGACGGGCGTGGATGCTTTCAATTAAACTCATGTTGATTTTAGATTTAAGATTTTAGAATTAAGATTTATAGGTTATCGGATCATCGACAAAAACTGATCAAACAAATATCTACTATCATGGGGGCCGGGCGATGCTTCCGGATGATACTGTACCGAAAACGCTTTTTTGTTTTTCAGGCGAATGCCCATGATGGTTCCATCGTTTAAGTGAATATGTGTCACTTCAATTTCCGGATGTTGATCAAGCCCTTCGTTTTTCACGGCAAATCCATGATTTTGCGAAGTCATTTCTCCCAAACCCGAAACCAAATTTTTCACCGGATGATTGAGTCCTCGGTGACCGTGATGCATTTTAAAAGTAGAAAGTCCGGCAGCCAATGCCAACAGCTGATGCCCCAGACAAATTCCAAAAATTGGTTTGTCTGCATTTAGAATTTCCTTAACTGTTTTTACTGCATAATCCATTACAGATGGATCGCCAGGACCATTTGAAATAAAATAACCGTCCGGGTTCCAGGCAGCCATTTGTTGATAGGAAGTTTTAGCTGGGAACACCTGAATGTAACATCCACGTTCAGCCAGATTAAAATGGATATTTTTCTTAATACCCACATCCAATGCTGCAATCTTAATCGAAGCATTCGGTTCCCCTACGAAGTAAGGTTGATTGGTACTAACCACAGACGAGAGCTCGAGGCCGTCCATCGAAGGTACTTTAGCCAATTCTTGTTGTAATTGCTCAGGACTTAGCTCTGATGAAATAATTGCGTTCATCGCTCCTTTGCTACGAATATGGCGCACCAATTTACGGGTATCCACATCTGCAATTCCGACTACATTATTTTTCTCGAGGTATTCCTGAAGACTGTGCTTAGCTGTTTTGCGACTAAAATCATCAGAAAATTCATTGATAACAATTCCTTGAATATGGGTGCTCGAAGATTCGTTCTCTCCTTCAACCGTTCCATAATTACCTATATGGGCAGTTGTGTTCACAATGATCTGACCATGGTATGATGGGTCAGTGTATATTTCCTGGTAGCCAGTCATGCCAGTATTGAAGCAAATTTCGCCACCACTGGTGCCACGCTTGCCGATGGCGCGTCCTTCTACCAGAAGGCCATCAGCTAATAGTAAGTATGCTTTTCCGTTCAAGTTGGTTCTATTTATAGGTTGACAAAAATAGTTTGAGCAAGAATTGATTGCTATCGAATTGAGTTAATTCTTTCCGCACTCGTTGGAAATAAGACAATAAAAAAGGGATTGAACAATGTCCAATCCCTTTTAGATGTGTATAAGAAGTCACTTATTCTTCTTTTTTGGTCTTTTTAGCTGCCTTTTTAGGCTTTTCTTCTGTCGTTGCTTCAGCTACCACTTTCGCATCTTCTACTCCTTCTTCTTTTTTGCTCTTTCTTCCTCTGCGAGTCTTTGCCTTCTTTTCAGCACCGTCTTTGGTATACAAATCATTGAAATCTACCAATTCCATCAGGCACATATCAGCGGCATCGCCTTGGCGAACCTCGCTCAATTTGATGATGCGAGTATAGCCACCCGCACGGTTTGCGATTCTTCCGGCAACCTCGCCAAATAGAGTCTTAATGGACTCTTTGTTTTGAAGGTATGAAAACACTGTTCTGCGTGAGTGCGTAGTGTCATTCTTTGCCTTAGTCAACAAGGGCTCTACATACTTTTTCAATGCTTTCGCCTTAGCTACTGTTGTCGTAATTCGCTTGTTCAAGATCAGCGAAGATGCCATGTTGGATAACAACGCATGTCTGTGCGCTGACTTACGGCCAAGATGGTTTATTTTTTTACCGTGTCTCATTCTACTCTATTTTAAAAATCCAGTTGACAATTATTCAGTTGACAAATCGTGGGGTAATTGAGTCCAATTATTTGTCAATTGTAATTTGCTTTGACTAGTCTTCTTCCAATTTATATTTTGCCAAATCCATTCCGAAAGTCAGATTCTTATCGGCAACCAATTGCTCCAATTCAGCAAGTGATTTTTTACCGAAGTTCCTGAACTTCATCATGTCCGAAATATCTAATCTTACTAAGTCACCGAGCGTCTTCACTTCGGCCGCTTTCAAGCAGTTGTAAGCACGAACAGAAAGATCTAAGTCATGCAATTGTGTTTTCAACAATTTGCGCATGTGTAGCATCTCCTCGTCTACTTGTTCTACTTCACTGTCTTTTGTTGTTTCTAATTCAATTGACTTATCTGAGAACAGACGGAAGTGTTGAATCAAAATGAAAGCTGCTCCTTCCAACGCCTTTTCAGGGTGAATTGAACCATCCGTTTCAATATCAATCAATAATTTCTCGTAGTCAGTCTTTTGCTCAACGCGGGTATTTTCAACACTGTACTTCACATTCTTGACAGGCGTGAAAATCGCATCGATCGGAATGAATCCGAATACTTGCTCATTTGGCTTATTTTCTTCCGCAGGCAAATAACCACGGCCTTTTTCAATAATCAATTCAATCTCAAACTGAGACGTTTCGTCTAAGTTACAGATTACGTGCTCTGTATTTAAGATTTCGAAACCAGATGTAAACTTCGCGATATCACCTGCTTTGAATTGCTTTTGCTTCTTAATCGAAACAACTACTTTGGATTCGTTGGATTCGCCCACTTTGCGGAAGCGAACCTGCTTTAAGTTCAAGATAATTTCAGCAACATCTTCAACCACACCTTCGATGGTAGAAAACTCATGCAATACACCTGGTACTTTAATGCCGGTGATCGCATATCCTTCCAACGAAGACAATAAAATTCTTCTCAATGCATTGCCGATTGTTACTCCATACCCTTTTTCCAAAGGTTTGAAAGTAAAGAAGCCATGGAAGTCATCTGACTTTTCCATCACTACTTTCTCTGGCATTTGAAATGCTAATATTGACATACTCGTTTTAAATTAATGTTGAAACTATTACTTAGAGTACAACTCGACAATCAACTGTTCGTTGATGTTTTCCGGTATATCTTCACGTGGCGGTAAGTTGATCAATTTACCTTCCATTTCTTTTAAATCCCACTCCAACCAATTGTACTTCTTAGCACCTTGAATAGAAAGCGAGTTATTGATTGCTTCTAACGATTTTGATTTCTCGCGAACAGCAATCACATCGCCTGGCTTTAAAAATGCGGATGGCACATTCAAAACCTCTCCGTTCACAGTGATATGCTTATGAACTACTAACTGACGAGCTGCTCTGCGCGTAGGCGCTACACCTAAGCGGTATACTGTGTTATCCAAGCGAGACTCTAGCATCTGCAAAAGCACCTCACCTGTTACGCCTTTCTTACGAGAAGCTTTGTGGAAAGTATTTTCGAACTGACGCTCTAAGATTCCATAGATAAACTTTGCCTTTTGCTTTTCAGCCAACTGCACAGCATATTCTGATTGCTTGCGCTTTTTGCCTTTACCATGCTGGCCAGCAGGATAATTTTTCTTGGCTAACGTTTTGCTGTCGCCAAAGATAGGTTCATTATACCTTCTGGAAATCCTTGTTTTTGGACCGGTGTACCTTGCCATGATTTATTCTTTCTTATTACTGAAATTAAACTCTTCTTTTCTTAGGAGGACGGCATCCGTTGTGCGGAATAGGAGTAAAATCTTTGATGATTGTTACCTCAATTCCAGAAGCTTGAATGCTACGGATAGCAGACTCGCGACCAGCGCCCGGACCTTTTACGAAAACCTCTACTTTACGTACGCCTAATTCAAATGCTTTAGTCGCACACTCTTGAGCGGCTACCTGAGCAGCGTACGGAGTGTTTTTCTTAGAGCCTTTGAAGCCCATCTTTCCAGCCGATGCCCAGGATACAACTTGTCCAGTGCTATTGGTCATAGAAATGATAATGTTATTGAAGGTAGCACGAATGTGGGCTTGGCCAACGGCCTCCACATTTACTACGCGCTTTTTGCTTTTGTCCTTCTTCTTTTCAACTGCAGGTGCTGCCATACGAAAAGTTTATAGTTTTTTAAATTAATTAGCCTTTAACTGCCTTCTTTTTGTTCGCAACTGTCTTACGCTTTCCTTTACGCGTACGAGAGTTGTTTTTGGTTTTCTGTCCACGTACAGGCAAGCCCTTACGGTGACGTAATCCGCGATAGCATCCGATGTCCATCAAGCGTTTGATGCTCAATTGAACTTCAGAACGTAACGAGCCCTCAATGCGGAATTGCTCTGCGATAATTGCACGCACTGCATTTGAGTCTTCATCATTCCAATCTTTTACCTTCTTATCCCAAGACACATTCGCCTGAGTAAGTATTTTTTGGGCAGACCTGCGTCCAATCCCATAAATGTAGGTAAGGCTGATTTCGCCTCTTTTGTTATCCGGAATATCTACACCAGCGATACGTGCCATAATTATCCTTGTCTTTGTTTATAACGTGGGTTCTTCTTGTTAATCACATACAACTTGCCTTTGCGTCTGATGATCTTACAATCAGCGCTCCGTTTTTTTATTGATGCTCTTACTTTCATGTCTTCTCTATTTATATCTGAACGTAATCCTTCCCTTTGTTAAGTCGTAAGGAGACATTTCCAATCTCACTTTATCGCCAGGCAAAATGCGTATGTAATGCATTCTCATCTTGCCTGAGATATGAGCTAACACTTCGTGGCCGTTTTCCAATTGCACTTTAAACATTGCATTGGAAAGCGCCTCTTGTATTGTTCCGTCTTGCTCTATCGACTTTTGTTTCGCCATTTAAAACTATAACTCTCTTCTAAGTACTCGTGTGTTGTCAAAATCTCGGTGCGATCCTTGTAAATCGCTACCATATGTTCAAAGTGTGCCGAAGGTTTCTTGTCCTGCGTTCGGATTGTCCATCCATCCCGCTCTTGAATCACCTTCTTCGTGCCCATGTTAATCATCGGCTCAATGGCAAAAACCATTCCCGGTTGAATCTTTGGTCCTTTACCTCTTTTTCCGTAGTTCGGTACTTCCGGGTCTTCGTGAAGGTTTCTTCCAACACCGTGACCTACCAATTCCCTCACTACTCCATAACCAAACTGTTCAACAAAGTTTTGGACCGCAAATCCGACATCTCCGATTCGGTTACCCGCCCTCGCTTGAGCGATGCCCAAGTAAAGTGATTCCAGCGTTCGTTCAAGCAATCGAAGTACATCCTCTTTTACACCTTCCAAAGGATAGGTATAAGCAGAATCGCTGTGAAAGCCTTTGTACAAAACACCGCAATCAATCGAAACAACGTCTCCTTCTTTCAATTCGTAATCACTCGGAAACCCATGTACCACTACATCATTTACAGAGATGCAGAGCGATGCAGGGAATGCATGGTAATTCAAAAAAGAAGGCACTCCATTGTGGTCTCGGATATACTCCTCGGCAATTTTATCCAGTTTCTTCGTTTTCACACCAGGTTTAATGGCCTTGGCTACTTCCGCATGTGTTCGGGCTAATACCTGAGCACTTTCCTTAATCAACTGAATATCACTGTCCGTCTTGTATTGAACCATTCAATTTCAAGCCGCAGCAAACTGAGAACGTCCTTTTACTCTACCTGATTTCATCATTCCTTCATAGTGACGCATTAACAAATAGCTTTCTATTTGTTGCAGCGTGTCTAACACAACACCCACCAAAATCAGCAAGGATGTGCCACCATAGAAGTATGCAAAGTTTTGCGTTATGCCTGCCATCACAGCAAAAGCCGGAAGGATAGCAACCGCAGCAAGCAACAATGCACCAGGTAAAGTTATTTTTGATAAAATACTGTCTATAAATTCTGCGGTTTGTTTGCCCGGTTTAATACCAGGAACAAAACCACCATTGCGCTTCAAATTCTCTGCAATGTCGTTCGAAGGAACAGTAATCGCAGTGTAAAAGAATGTGAAGATAATGATCAATGAAGCAAACAATAAATTGTATTGCCAAGATGTAAAGTCTGCGAAAGTTGTTCCAACGTATGCACCTACATCACTGTCTCTCCAAATTTGAGCTACGAGCGGAGGAATAAACATCAGCGCTTGAGCGAAGATGATTGGCATAACACCAGCCGAGTTCAGCTTTAGAGGGATGAAATCGCGTTTGCCACCATACAATTTGTTTCCAACTACTTGTTTTGCGTATTGTACCGGAATTCTTCGTACAGCCTGAGTTAATGCAATTACACCTACTACTACAAAGAACAAGGCAAGGAACTCAAGTATTAATAACAAACCACCACCTAAACCTTTTGCATCTGCTTCTTGATAGATAGCTGCCGGAAAGCGAGATACGATACCAATCATAATCAACATACTGATACCATTTCCAATACCCTTGTCAGTAATGCGCTCACCTAACCACATACAGAACATTGTTCCGGCAACGATGATCATCATAGATGATACAGTGAAGAACAAACCTGGGCTGATTATTGCTTCTTGATTAACGGTAGCCCTTAAATAACCATACGACTGAGCTGCTGTGATCAGAATGGTAAGAATACGGGTCCATTGGTTTAATTTTTTTCTGCCGCTTTCGCCTTCCTTCTGCATTTTAGTAAAGGTAGGTACTGCTACGGTAAGCAATTGCACTACGATTGATGCCGAGATGTAAGGCATAATGCCCAATGCAAAAATAGAAGCACGGCTGAATGAACCGCCTAAGAAAGTATTGAGAAAGTCGAATATTCCGCCCTCACTTCCTGTTAACAAATTCGGGTCGACACCTGGTAATACAATGTATGACCCTAATCTGAAAATAATCAGGAATCCGATCGTATTCAGAATTCTAACGCGTAGATCCTCGATCGAAAAAATGTTCTTTAGGGTTGTAAAGAAGCGCTTCATTATCTAACTGTTGTAGCTGTTCCGCCTACTGTTTCAATTGCCTTGGTAGCTGTTGTTGAGAATGCATGTGCTTCCACATTTACTTTCGCTTTCAACTCGCCTCGTCCCAAAATTTTCACTTTATCATTTTTGCCAACGATACCGTTTTCAACCATTAGCTGGATGTTTAATGCGGAAGCATTGGTCTTTCGTGCTAACTATTGTAAAG
>JAJTHV010000296.1 GCA_021300095.1 Flammeovirgaceae bacterium
GATATAGTTCCGATGTATTTTTTCCAAGACTATGCCACGGTCAGCCCAATTTAAAATGACGGCACTCAAAACAGTATTGGCTGTTTTATCAGTTCCTGCAGACTTTACCTCAAACCGATCATCTTTTTCGAATATCTTCTCGGCAGTGGCGCTTCTCATTCGATTGACAGTGCACACAAAAAGTATTTTTAGTTTTTGATTGGGCATCTGTTAGACGATTTTTCGATGTTATTCAATTTACTTTTTTTGGATAGGTGTTCTACAAAGAAGCACAGAGTTTCTCAGAGGATTTATTGAACATACTTAAGAAAACCTTTCACCATTCTACTTCTTATAGTTTTTCAAAATTTCTCGAACCTCATCAGGACTTTTGTCTAACCAGCTTATGCTGATTTTGTATTCGGTCTGCTTGGTTTTGATCAACAGAAAATAACCCTCATCATCGATAAGCTTCACTTCCGTTTGTTCGATTTGATCTTTCGGAATGGTGACGGGTTTTGGATTATAGTGCGTAATGGATTCATCATCAAAGACTAGAATAGGCTCATTTTTTAACAACTTTTTAACCGGATGATACAAGATGTATGCAAGGAGTAGAGTGCTTAATAGAAAATAAATTTTACTAGATGTGTCTTCTTTATATTTATCACTTACGAATGACAAGAGTCCCACACAAATAATTGTAAGAGCAACCATGATAAGAAATGGAACTACTAATTTCTTTTTTTGCTTGATTTCAGTACGACTCACTTTAGGTTTCTTTTTTTGAAAAGTTGTTGATGGCGCTGCAATTTATTGAGTTTCGTTGAAGATTTTATTAAGGCGACTTTGTGTAACTCTGTGATCCTCGGTGTATCTCTGTGGAATTAATTTTAATCGCAAAGGCGTGAAGAACCTTAAAGAATACAAAATTTATTAGCGTTGGCTACACCCGTTTTTACCATGCCGCAAGTTTGCGGGGAGGTAGCGATAGCGATTGCCGGGGTGTTTATGTTTTTGAAATAGGCATTGCAGGCTGTTGCCGGCTTGTTTGAAAAGTGAGGAGGTCGGTTACGGCTGTTGCCGGGCTCTTTTTGTTTGTAGCAGGCAATGGTTGGTCGTTGCAAGGCTTTTGCAAATTGGAAAGTGCAAATGTTGGCCGTTTCCGGAATGTTTCAAATGTGTTTGGTCAAATGAGGGTTGTTTCCGGTATGTTTCAATTTTGCGAGGCGTTTTGTTGCTTGTTTTTACCTTGTAGCAGAAGTACGTAGAGGTAAAAACGGTTGTTTTTGCAACTAGCAGTGCGAGGATGTTTTGGACTTGATTTTTGGGTGCCTTAGCATGGGCTGCGATAGTGGCGGAGGCGATATGCTGGCGCCAGCGGGCAAAGGATTGAAGTGGAAAGGGTGCCTACTTACGCTTGTAACGAAGCCATACTTTTGTGAATTGACGTTACGGTTATTTCGACAGCCCGCGGCACGCTTGCAACGGAAAGCCTGGTGGCCTTGCGCCTCGCTTGGCCATGCCCCCAAATAACACAACTTTACAACCAAACTTGATTTATTACCTTTGCAAGCTATGGGAATACGTTCTGTTTTAGCCAAGCCTTTTGCCGCTTACATTGCGGGCCAAACGAAAGAGTGGTCGGGTAAGCCTGGGCTTTATCAAAGCCGGGTTTTTGAGGAGTTGTTGCAAGGCGGACGTGCCACGTTGTTTGGCAAAGATCATGGCTTTACGGACATCCGCAGTTACGATGACTTTAAAAAACAGGTGCCCATTCGCGACTATGAAGAGTTGAAGCCGTACGTGGAAAAAGTGCTGCACGGGGAGCCGGATATTTTGTGGAAGGGCAAGCCCGCGTACTTTGCAAAAACATCGGGCACGACATCGGGCACGAAGTATATTCCTATCACAAAAGAGTCGGTGCCCAACCACATTAACAGCGCGCGCAATGCGCTGCTGAGCTACGTTCACGAAACTGGCAATGGTGCTTTTTTGGATGGCGGTTTGATTTTTTTATCGGGCAGTCCGGAGTTGGATGAGAAGGCGGGCATTAAAACGGGCAGGCTGTCGGGCATTGTCAATCACCATGTGCCGCAGTATTTGCGCTCGAACCAAAAGCCCAGCTACGCTACCAACTGTATTGAAGACTGGGAGGAGAAACTGGATAAGATTATTGAAGAAACGATATTGGCGGACATGTCGCTGATATCGGGCATACCACCATGGGCGCAGATGTATTTTGATCGCATCATCGCGCGCACGGGCAAGAAGGCGAAGGATGTCTTTCCGAATTTTTCGCTGTTTGTGTACGGGGGTGTGAACTTTGAGCCTTATCGCGCGAAGTTGTTTGAAACGATTGGCAAGCGCGTGGACTCGATTGAGACGTATCCGGCTTCGGAGGGATTTATTGCGTATCAGGATTCGCAGCGTGCCGAGGGGTTGTTGCTGTTGCTGAATAGTGGCATCTTCTTTGAGTTTATTCCGGCCGATGAATATTTTAATGAGAAGCCTACACGGCTGTCGATAGAGGAGGTGGAGTTGGGAAAAAATTATGCAGTGATTATTAACAACAACGCGGGCTTGTGGGGTTACTCGATTGGAGATACAATTAAGTTTGTTTCGAAAGATCCGTATCGGATTGTGGTGAGCGGGCGCATCAAACATTTTATTTCGGCCTTTGGCGAGCATGTAATTGGCGAGGAGGTGGAAAAGGCGATGAAGTTTACGATGGAGAAGATGAAGGAGGTAGAGCTAGTGGAGTTTACGGTGGCACCGAATGTGGCACCGAAGGAAGGGATGCCGCACCACGAGTGGTTGATTGAGTTTGCGAATGCGCCTGCGGATATGGAGGCGTTTCGGTTGGAACTGGATACGCAGTTGCGCAAGCTGAATGTGTATTATGATGATTTGATTACAGGAAATATTCTTTCTACGTTGAAGATTACGCCCTTGCAGAAGAATGGGTTTATTGATTACATGAAATCGCAAGGCAAGCTGGGCGGACAAAACAAAGTGCCGCGGCTTTCGAACGATCGGAAGATTGCTGGAGAATTGGTTAAATTTGCTCTATGATTACGCACCAGCAACAAGCGATTATTTTGGATTTGTTAAAGCCCCTGAAGCCGGTGAAGGTGGGAGTTTTTGGCTCCTATGCGCGTGGTGAAAACAAAGAAGAAATCGATTTGGATATTTTGGTGCATTTGAGTTACCCCAATACGATTAGTTTATTGAAGCTAGCAGGTGTTGAGCAAAATCTGCAAGATGCACTGGGTATACCTATTGATTTGGTGACGGATAAATCAATCTCTCCCTACATGCTCCCTTACATACAAAAGGATTTGCGCTATATTCTTGAATGAAAAGTCATTTCAGCTGGTTGGAGAAATTGAAAAACTACCTGACAGAACAATAACGTGGCAAGCCTCACTCTCCTCATGCCCGTTTACAATGCAGCGCCTTATTTGCGCGAGGCAGTGGATAGTCTGTTAGCGCAAACATTTACAGATTTTGAGTTGTGGCTAATTGATGATGGGTCGACCGATGCATCGCGTGCCATCATGCAATCATACACAGATGCGCGAATTCGTTTTTTTGGGTTTGATCACAATCGCGGACGGGTAGCGGTGGTGAACGAAGTGGTGGCGCAGGTAACGGCACCCTTTTTTTCAATTACCGATGCGGATGATGCATCGCACCCGCAGCGATTACAAAAACAAATGGAGGTATTGCTGAAGGATGAATCGGTAATGCTATGCGGCACAGCTTATGTGGCGATGAATACAGCAGGAAAAATTTTTCGGAATGTGAAGTTGCCACAACGCCATGAGTTGATTTATGAACAAATGCCGCAACACGCGCAGGTGCATGGACCCACCACGATCATACGGAGGGAATTACGCAATGCATTCACACCACTTTACCGCGATTATTTTAAAGACCATATTGCCGATGCCGATTTAGCTTCGCGAATAGTCGATCGCTATCGCGCGGCAAACGTGCCTGAGGCATTGTATGCGTATCGCATTGTGAGCACGTCTAATTCGCGTAAGAATGTATCGATTCGCTTTTTACACTTGTACAAGCTAATTGCTTTTTTGAGTGATCAGCGCAGGCTCACCGGCAGCGATAGTCTGGAGCAGAACCGTGTGGAGGAGGTGGACGCGTATCTAAATAAAATTGCTGAGCCGTATTTTCGGGATGCATCAGTACATCATCGCCATGCAGCTTTTTATCATTTGTATTGGCATTCGCTGGCGAAGGCTTGGTGCAGCGGTTGGCAGGCTTGGCAACTAAAGCCGTATCACCCTAAAAACAATTTTTTATTGTTTTACCTTGTAACAAAATCGGTGGTTTATCTCTTTAATGAGAGATGGGTCGATCCGCATTACACAACGTATTTCAAAAACACAACGCATTGATGCACCAGTACTTTCAATATTCTTCAAACCCAGCATCGATGCTATCAGCTTGTTTGTCTATTCTAAATTTCTTTGTGCTTTTGTGCCTTCGTGGCTAATATTTTATGAGTAAAGAAAAAAAGTCGATTGCAATTTTAGGTTCTACCGGTTCCATTGGCACGCAAGCGCTGGAAGTGATAGCCGCTCATCCCGATCAGTTTGAAGTAGAAGTGCTCACGGCACAATCCAATGCCGAGTTGCTGATCGCGCAAGCGAAAGCATTTCAGCCCAATGCAGTGGTGATTGGCAATGAAGATTTGTATCCGGCGGTGAAGGAAGCCTTGGTGCCTCTGAATATCAAAGTATTTGCAGGCGAAAAAGCATTGTCTTCTATTGTGCAGATGGACAGCATTGATCTGGTGCTGACGGCCTTGGTTGGGTATGCCGGATTGAACCCTACACTGAAAGCAATTGAAGCGGGCAAAAACATCGCACTGGCTAACAAAGAAACACTCGTGGTAGCTGGGGAGTTGGTCACGCAATTGGCCCGCTCCAAAGGCGTGAATATTTATCCGGTAGATTCGGAGCACTCGGCTATCTTCCAATGTCTGGTGGGTGAATTCGATAATCCCATCGAAAAAATCATATTAACAGCATCGGGTGGGCCCTTTCGGGGAAAGAAACGCGATGAGCTGATGCAGGTAACAAAGGCACAGGCGCTCAAGCACCCCAACTGGACGATGGGTGCGAAGGTAACAATCGACTCAGCCAGTCTGATGAACAAAGGATTGGAAGTCATTGAAGCTAAGTGGCTTTTTGCACTAAAGCCTTCTCAGATTGAGGTGATTGTACACCCGCAAAGCATTGTACACTCACTCGTGCAGTTTCAGGATAGCTCGATCAAGGCGCAATTGGGTTTGCCCGATATGCGATTGCCCATTCAGTTTGCGCTCAGCTACCCGCAGCGGCTGTCGGCCACCTTTCCGCGATTTAACTTTGCAGCCTACCCATCTTTAACTTTTGAGCCACCCGATACAGAAACTTTTCGTAACCTTGCACTCGCTTTTAGCGCGATGGAGCGGGGTGGCAACATGCCTTGTGTGTTGAATGCCGCCAACGAAATAGCGGTAGCGGAATTTTTAAAAGACAAAGTGGGTTTCTTGCAGATGTCGGATGTGGTAGAACATTGTTTGAATACCATTCCCTTCATAGCGAAGCCAACATTAGAAGATTATATAGCAACAGACAAGGAAACCCGAATCAAAGCAAAAGAGCGAATCGGTTAGCAAGAATTCTCAAATTAACGAATCATCGAATCAACAAATTAACGAATCAACGAATTAACTTATGGAGGGAATAATCATGACGGCTCAGCTCTTATTGAGTCTTTCAATATTAATCGCAGTGCATGAAGGAGGGCACTTCTTTGCTGCGCGGTTATTCAATATTAAAGTGGAGAAGTTCTATCTCTTCTTTGATTTCTTGTTCCCCATGGCCAACGTCCTTAATTTTTCACTGGTAAAATTTAAGAAGGGCGATACGGAGTATGGAATCGGCTGGTTTCCACTAGGTGGCTATGTGAAAATTGCCGGTATGGTAGATGAGAGCATGGACAAAGAGCAACTGAAAGCTCCGGCCGAGCCGTGGGAGTTTCGCTCGAAGCCCGCCTGGCAACGGTTAATTGTAATGATGGGTGGAATTATTGTGAACGTGGTATTGGGTGTATTGATTTTTATCGGAATAGTATATTTTTTGGGCGATACCGTTTTGCCAAAAGAGTTTGTATTTAACAACGGAGGCATTCAGGCAATGGAATTGGCTGAGAAGTTAGGCCTGAAAACAGGAGATAAAATTGTGAAGGTAAACGACCAAGACTATCAGAACTTTGATGATCTCTACAAACCTGATTTCATGTTATCGGAGAATGCACACTATACGGTGCTACGCGATGGTCAGGAAGTTACTATTCCTATCCCGAAAAACTTTGTTGAGAATTTTAATTCGAAAGACGCGGCATCCACCTTTATGTCTTTTCGGATTCCCCCAGTTGTGAATGAAGTCTCGCCTGTAATTGATTTGTTATATAATGAGAAAGGCGAAATTGTAGATACAAAAGAGAAAATAGAATCTGTCGCTATCAAGGCGGGCCTCAAGAAAGGAGATCAGTTTGTAGAATTTCAGGGCAAGCCAATTCGCTATTATGATGAAGTTACCACAGTTTTGCGAAGCAAACCACACGATAGTATTTCATTTAAAGTGAAAAGAGGCAACGATACAATTTCTTACAAAGGACCGTTTAAAAACCAAGTGCAGATTGGCTTCCGCGCAGTTCCTCCTCGGAAAGAAGATTTCGTTACAATCAAGTATAGTTTTGGTGAATCCGTACCACTCGGCATTTCTCGTGCCTTCGGTGTGATTTGGTTGCAGTTAAAAGCTTTCAGACGCATTGCCTCTGGTGATATTTCTTTCAAAAAATCACTTTCGGGCCCTATCGGAATGGCGCAAATGTATGGAGGCGTGTGGGATTGGGAGCGTTTTTGGCGCTTGACGGGCTTACTTTCAATGGTATTGGCCTTCATGAACTTCTTACCAATTCCAGCTTTGGATGGCGGATATGTGGTATTCTTATTATATGAGATGATCAGCGGTCGCGAACCTTCTGAGAAGTTCATGGAGAACGCAACCAAGGTGGGTATGGCTATCCTTTTGGTGCTGATGGTTTTTGTATTCTATAATGACATCGCAAAAGTCATTTCTAATTTCTAAAGACCTCTAAAAAGTGACTAAAACCCTTTTCGAATCGATTCGGAAAGGGTTTTTTTATGTGTCTGGTATAAAATTAGTGGCTGTAAATCAGACAATTATAAATTTTCAATAAACAAAGATCTAAAACTAAACACCGTTTAGTAAATTTGCCCGTATAAGTCAAACAACTATGGGCGTAAAAGAAAGAAAAGAGCGCGACAAGCTAGAGATGCGGGACAAAATCCTGCAATCGGCTCATAAGCTTTTTTTAGAAAAGGGTTTCGATCAAATCAGCTTGCGCAGCATTGCTGAGTCAATCGAGTATAGTCCCGCTACCATCTACCTTTATTTCAAAGACAAGAATGAAATCTTCCATGCCCTGCATCAGCAAGGCTTTGGTATGTTGAACCAAGCATTTCAGCCACTCACATTAATTGCAAGCCCGTTTGATCGCCTCCGCGAAATGGGCAAGGCCTATATCCAGTTTGCCACCACCAATCCGGAAGTGTATGAGCTCTTGTTCATTCGAACTGAACCCATGGAGCACTTAGCTACTTGTATGGACGATCAGTGGACGGAAGGCGATCGCGCTTTTGATGTGCTTTTGCATACGGTGAAAGGTTGCCAGGAGCAAGGATACTTTGTGGGCCTTGATACACAAAACATGTCCATGCTGATCTGGAGTTTTATTCATGGCTTGTGTTCGTTAGGTATCAGTAAGCACATTTCGCATGTAAAAGAAGCCCGCGATAACCAGATGGTGATCGATGAAATTATGAACAACACATACCAAACTTTCCAATTGATGTTGGAACGTTTGAAGAACTAAAAAAATTTGAGATACAACTAAACACTGTTAAGTGAATCAACGATGAATACCAGAAGCTACATTTTTACATTCATGCTGCTGATGGCTAGTCTGCAGCTAGCGGCTCAATCCTCCATTTTAGATCAATACATTCAGGAAGGATTGAAAAGTAATTTGCAACTGCAACAAGAGCAACTGAACTACGAGAAGAGTGAGCAAAGTTTACAATTGGCCCGCGCATTGTTCATGCCGCAAATTTCTGCCAACGCAACCTATCAAATAGCAGGTGGCGGTCGAAAAATTTCTTTTCCGGTAGGCGATTTGTTGAATGGAGTTTATTCTACATTGAACCAACTGACGGGTACTACTAACTTTCCGCAAGTTCAAAATGTGAATGAGCAATTTCTGGCAAATGATTTTCATGATACCAAGCTTCGTGTGATTCAACCGCTCTTCAACCCCGACATTTATTTTGCATACAAAGCACAGAAAGAATTGACCACCGTGCAGCAAGCACAAAAGAAAGCCTACGAAAACGAGTTGAAGTTCAACATCGCTTCTGCTTACTTTCAATATCTCCAAACAGAAGAAGGGCTTCTCATCTTGAAAAAGACCAAAGTACTTCTCAACGAATTACTCAAGATCAATCAAAGTTTAGTAGCGAATGCCAAAGCCACCAAAGATGTAGTGTTGAATGCGGAGTATGAATTGAGCAAAATAGAACAACAGCTTGCTGAAAATGAAAAGAACAATCAGGTGGCGCGTTCGTATTTCAATTTTTTGCTGAACCGCGATCTGAACCATGAAATCATTCGCGACACCACTATGATGGTAACGGCCAGCCAACAGCAATCCATCGATCAATTAACAGCGCAAGCCATTCAGCAGCGGCAGGAGATCAAACAATTGGAAGGAGGCCTTCGTGCAAACCAACAATTAGTTGGCTTGCAAAAAGGAAGTGCCTTCATGCCCAAAC
>JAJTHV010000084.1 GCA_021300095.1 Flammeovirgaceae bacterium
AGCAATATCTTTTATGCGGCGGCATATTCGAGCTTAATCCACCTCTTTACATTCACTACTGTTGCAGTAAAGAAGCATTGAAGGCCAACCTTTTTTAGCCCTCTGTATCTTGTTCGCGTAAGCCCATGGAGACGCTTCATTTCTGAAAACTTACCCTCAATCGGCTGCCGCAACTTCATATCCTTTTTAAACTCATCCGTTAAATTGTATCTGTGTGACTCATTCGTCATTTCTTGCCAGTCATAAATTCTGACAGTCCTTCGACCTTCCTTAGCTTTCGTACATTGAGATTTTAAATGGCACTTTCCACAGGCCGGATGTGGAAAATGAAAAATCATGCTTGAATTTGCACTATCATAGAAGTGAGCTTTGGCAATAGCGCCAGTTGGACAAGTTAAAGTATTGTTTGAGCGATTAATTTTGAACATAGTCTTCGGAAAGACGGCCTTTGTTCTTGGATTTGCTTCTTTAAATGGTGCAATCAAATGACTTCCGTATTGATTTATATCTCGTCGGTCGATGCCATCGCCATAAGCAGTATCACCAATGAGTTTTTTAGGAAGCAAATCGTGTTTTAAGATTTGCTCTTCAACCATTGCAACTGTTGGATCACTATCAGGCCTATTTCCTCCCATAACGTCTACATTTGTTATAAATTGGTTTTTCACCTCTTGCGTAATACTCGTTTTGTAGCCTATAAATTTTTTAAACTTACTTTTTGCACCAGCTTTGGCATCTGGATCAATTGGCGAAACCATCCTGTTCTTTGGTTTTTTCTGAGCTTCAATTTCAATTGGTTTACCATCAACGGTATCTTCATCAATATTTTCTTGTAAAAGGGTTTTTAAAATTTCAGTAGCTGTTTTAATCTCTGGATGGCCTTCAATTTCTTTAACTTCTTTTAATAAAAACCGGGCGTCTTCAACATACTTAACCAAGCGCTCAGCTCTCTTCTCCATGCTGAAACGACCAGGCCCATCATCATTAATTCGACCCGAGCTATAGTCATCAGTTAAAAGTCTACTAGACACCTTGGCGTAAACTTTTGGATAATGAACCTTTAGTTTTTTAAGTATCTCAAAACTTCCTTTTTTAACCATTCCCACCATACTCGGCAGCGCAATATCGGCAATAACGTGGGTAGCATCAATACGCTGAATTTCATTTCTAGAAATAAGCTTTGCTTTAATAAGTTGATCTACAATTTGGTCAAAAATATTTTTTTCACGACCTGATTTCAAAAGCCTTTCCCGGAAGTCACCCAAAGAAGAATGATCAAATGGACGCGCGTCAATTCGAAGCCCAAGTGCAAACTTCACCTCTAGATCAAATTGACAGGTTCGTTCGATTTCGCGGTCAGATAAATTCATATGATATTGCAAAAGCATAGCTTTCGCCAAAAGGCTTGGAGATATTGGTGGACGACCATTGTTTCCACAATAAAGATCGGAAAACATTTCATCGGTGATTAACGGCCCCACAAGATCGCGGAATCTTCTGAAGAAACTTGTTTTTGGAATTAGCGAGCCACAGTAATAATCAGAGTCGAAGAAAGTGGTCTGTCGATGATTATGCTTTTTTATCATTTGGTTCCTTCGGCTTTCTTTTAGTTACCCACCTAGAATAAACAAATAAAAATATAAAAATCAAGACACCAATCTTAACTGCCTCTACCAATACAGATAACCTTTCAGTATTTGATAATGCTGAACTGCCCATTGGATAAAGTAAAATACCAAACGCAGATACAGACATCGTATAAAAAATAAGTCTTAGTTTGCTACTGCCAAGCCCTAACTTTAGCAGATTACTACCCGGGTAAATTATTTTTTTAAAAGATAGTTTCTGATTATTTTTTTGAAGTAGTAATATAGTATGAAAAACTGCAGCGCCACCGCAAATAACAAGAAAACATATGTGGATAAAAAAATTATATTCGTACATTACTGCATCCCGCATTGAACTTGGTTTGGATTATTCAGGCTAGTGGCATTCAAAGGTGAAAATGCTCTTTCTAATGATTTTTTAACATTCAAACCACCTTCATAAATTAAAAAACCTGCAACCGCGGAAGTCAAAAATCCTGGAACAGTACCTACCGTTGGTAAACTTCGACTTAAAATAAATGCGCCGGTCGCAGCCAGGGTTGTGCCAATTAGTAATTGCCTTGACGGTGAATAAAATTGAGCAACTATGTCTTCACCAAAAAGTCCAGATGGATCAATGAAATTTACAGGATCTTGGAAACTGTATGAGTACAAATTTGTTTCAATACCGGGTTTTCCGACAGTACCAACATACCCGTACAAATTTGTATCTCCACCATCAAAAAGTATCGGATCTTTCGAAATCCATCGTCCAATACTAGGATCATAATTTCTAGCACCGAACTTTACTAGCTTGGTGTCCTGATCGTAAAGTCCTCCGGCAAAGCCGAAGGGTTGATAACCGGGATTGGTGTCTTTGGTCACATTACCAAATTCATCGTAATCCATGGCTTGTTTAATTTCACCGGTCACACTGTCTACAACCATTCGCACACTTCCCACATGATCCTTGATAAATTTATAGTTCTTGTTATTAAATTTCATATATTCTGGAGCATGACTATTTGTATTGTAAACATAAACT
>JAJTHV010000150.1 GCA_021300095.1 Flammeovirgaceae bacterium
ACACACATCAGTAGACTTGTGGTTAGTCCCTTCATTTCCTACAATCTTTTGTGAATCAACAGTGAACCCAATGTTGCTGTAGCGCCAAAGAGTTTTGATTGCGACTCGTATATCTGAGAACGGTACTTTGACACGAGCCCTTTAGCTGTAGCGACTCTCCCTCTCATCACATCACTTTACTAGCAAGGAAACATGCACATAGACAAGGTAGCCAGCGATGTGTAGGATGCGCGATTTTTTTCTCTACACTACGATCCTGACGATGTTTTTTACAATTCTACTATTCTCAGGTGTACAAAGTTGAACGATCATGCTCCGCCACGGGAAATCTTTCGTCATGTAATGGCATATGTCAGACATCCAGCACATATATGACTCTAGTTTAGTACTTTGAGGACACAGCTCGTTCTGTTGCTCTCACATTCATCATCTACTTAGTATCTGTTTATCCAGTACTCAGTAGTCTGTCAGGTTATGAGCCCTTAGACTGCTCAGCTGTGTCGGCTGTGCTATCTTATCACATCAGAGGGTAACAACACGCGGTGGAGCTCCCGCTGTCGCCCTCGAGACACTCGAATTGTCTTCTCGACAATGACGCCGACAAAGGATTTTTTCCGACAATTTTCTACGTGTGCATCCGTACTGACACTACGCAAATCGCACAGAAAAGACTCTGAAAACGCACCAAAAAGGCATCGCCCGTCTTGTGGACTATTTCAGGTGTTATGGTTGCTCGTCCTCTTCAGAGTACGAGCATTATCTGCTACGAACAACCACATCAAGGATAGTAACCATCTTTGGGATCCTGGAGGAAAGATCTCGATGCAACCTGCCGATCTCCACATGCCTCCGCACAGCGCGAAACGTCGACGATCCTACGGTGGGAGTCAACCCATTGACCAATACATACCCATGACAAGAGCCTACAAAATGTATCTACATAGGCAGCTGGCATATCTGACGAATTTCAAACGTCATCATGACGACAACCAAACACGACACTTTGACACCATGAGTATAAGAGAGACTCCGAGCCTCCCAGACCTGACCAGTCTCTTTCGTAGTACTCTCGCACTGATGAACTCCAGTAACTGTGATTGGTACCGCCAGAGTGACTTCAAAATCCATCATCCTTGTAAAACTCCCACAAATTCATACACCGACTCCCACTTACTCCCAAAACCCTTCATTACATTACACTCTGCCATATTCATCTCCACCATGAGCGCCTACACAATCTCTGGGGGTAACGATGTGACAGCCATCAAACGCTTCCGCCTCTTCTTCGCCCCCCTAGCGCGAGAACCATCGTTGGTTGATTCCATGACGGATGTCTACTCAGGAAAAATCCCAGACATTGATGATCTGTTCCTCGATGGTGCAACACGTACGCAAGTCCGAAGCAACGCCGTGGACATACTCCTGTGCAAGATTATTACACATGTCACGGATGTAGCTACAGAAACAACGGATACATCTCGTATTGCCAAAATCGTCGCTAAGTGGGGACTACAATTTCGTTACACTGACTCCATTCTACAACGTATTGGTGATAGCGAAGACTTGGGAGAAGCAATGGAGCTCCATTGTGATGAAGGCCGTGGAAAGGACTTTCTCATCTTCATGAACCTCCGCCACTTCCATGTACGTCATGGTGTAGAAATCTCCTTTCTCAATTTCGACGACTTCGATATCCAACCCTTCGACACCACTACGATCGCTGGTGCGATTCCCACTTCCCTAAACACCCCGGCCTTGGCAGTCTCAATGGCCACTGGAGCATTCTTCAACCCAAAGTCCCTACCCGCCGACCCTCAATCCCGATATGAAACTTATGTCACCGGAACCGAGTATGTTCGAAAACAAGCACTTGGACCATTCCAACATGTTTTCACGGACACCTCTGGGAAACGTATCGTCAACAATGTGGGATATTACAACGACATTCACGACAAAAACACTTTCATACTTCGGGATGGCCGCAGATTCGTTGCATTATTCAAGATTGACAGCAAATCGCTGCACTCGGTCTGTCCAAGACTCACCAGCCTCGAACCATACGCAAAAAGAAAGTGGTATGACACTCTTTGCAAACATGCTTACCAGTATGGGGTATACGTACACCCCTGGGTTCTCTTTCGAAAGGATCATGGCGGGCAATCCGGCTTCGTCTGTTCCGACTCTCCTCATGGAGACCTCCCAAAACGCCTCGAAGCATACATACAAACATGCTCCCTTGAACTCTCACGTCTCCTCAACTCCAAGGATATCATCCCAAAAGAGATCTCTCTAGATGACCTCCTGCACACGTTTTTTGGGCGTGGCCATGATTTTCTCCGCGCATTCATAGCCGTCGACCATCCTGTATTCTTGGAACGACCTCATTTGCTCGTAAAAGATTTTCCCACCCAGAAGCATGGCGACTCCCTCATGACCTTCTGGAATATCTTCGACGATCACTTGAAACTCCGAGCATTCATCAAGAACGAGAAGATCTCCATGGACGATCCCAGCATTCAAGATGTCTTCATCGACAATTGCATCGATGGACAATTCTTCGCTCAAGAAGCCCGAAAGGAACGGAATATCAAGTCTCTCTCCCACAAGTTCAAAGGTGATGCACTCCTCACCACACTCATCGGTTACACTGGCCTTGCGGACTACCATCCTACCAAGGCACCTGCTGTCATCCCTTTTGCCTACCACACACGTTTCCAAAAACGTCGCACAGGTATCGACCTTCCTCACCGAGGCCAGACGTCAGACAAAAACCTGAACTCACTCGTGACGGCAGCAGAAAAGGAAATAGCTTCGTACGCCCATACAGTATACACTAACGACCCACCCCCGGCACTTACCACCGAAAAAGACGTCGCGGAGGAAAGTCCATCCATGACGGACATTCTATCGTTAGATTCCCTTCCTTTGGATTCTGCCCAGATCGATCTGGATTCGTACGTTCGATATTTCGCGACCATCAACCAGGTCGCCTCGAATCCTCGTCTCGCTACTGCGTCCCCCTGCATTATTTGTGGGGACACACATACATTCGAAAATCGCCCCACTTTGAACAATCACGACTATCTCCGCAATCATTTCATCAAGTTCTCTACCTTCCTCAGACGAGACCTTGCAGATCGTAAAATTAAGACGGGCACAATTCCCCCCCTTCTCACACCCGAACGTCTTAAATCCCTGAAGACCCCCCCATTGACCACACCAGCACCTGAGGCACGGGATTTTCAGAAGGGCCATGGATAAAATCTGTCCGTCCATGCCGCCCGCCACCAGGACAACTCAATCAATCACATTATTGCGGGGTACACAAGGATCCATCTACCACCACCCTGTCTGATGAAGTACCTGCCGCTGCGATTGATCCTTTCCCGGACATCGATGTCACCAGTGATACCGCCTCATCGCTGCCGCACATCAACGCAGTTCGAATATTAACACAATTTGTTCACTCCGCCGATGTTTATTTAGACGATGACCCTCCTTCCGCGGATCCTCCCCCTAACAATGCCGTCCCTGATATGTTTGAAGTGCCCGAGGGCAAATCGATAACGCGGCGGACGTCTCCGTTACCCAGATGCAACACTACCTTCATAACTATCGCAAGTTTGACGAAACCTTCCATAGCCCCCTGGTGCTCGTCCCTGCAGACGGCGTGCGCATCAAGCCAAAAGGTGTCGGTTTTCTCCGCGTCCCAGCGCCCAACCCCCGAGGATTCATTGACATCCTTACGTACTACTCACCACAAATACAGACTACGCTACTTAGCACACGGTCTTTCCTATCTTGCAGCGGGCGAAAACAGGATTTCACCGGCACGTCGACACACACCTACGAGGACCAACAAACTTTTACTCTAATTCTCCATCATCGCATACGCCAATCACAGAATGTTGTCGTCCATGGTGTCATTTCCTGTGGGAAACTATACTCCCACCCCCTCATCCCACCGTCTCTACGTGCCGATCATCCCTTTGCAACTCCGGCCACGTCCATCGAACAATACAGGCTCCTCGACCCAACTTTCGATCACGACTGCCAACGCGAAGTGAACTATCGCGTCTACACCATTCAAAAACACATGTACGACACCCTCCACTTGGATCTAAAATTATTACCAAATGCCGACAGCAAACTACCATTTCACGAGTACATCCATGCAAGGACCGACGTTCTTAGCATCAAAGCCGACGCCGAACGCCTCCTTTGGCACCAACGGCTTGGTCACCCCAGTGACTACTATCTTTTCAATGCTCACAAATATGTCGACGGTGTCCCTCGTTTCACCCACATGGACCCTGTTTTCGATACATGCCCTACATGCATCCAAGCAAAACAAAAGAAAGAACCCGCCGGCCCCAACTCAACAATGAAGGCCACCCTACCCTTCCAAGGCCTCTCCATGGATTTTTCCTTCTCCGGTATTACGTCCAAAAATGCGAATCGCCGCTCCGACTACACCGGCCTAAATGGGGAGACATGCTGGTTTCTAGTCTCCGATCACTATACTGGCATGCTATTCGGGGATACTCGCATCTCTAAATCATCTCCTTTTGTATGGCTTGAGGAATTTTTGCGTATAAATGCCCCTCCTTGCACAAATAAATATGTGTACCTTGATCAGGGAGGCGAATTGTATGCTAATCCTCGGGTCGTTTCGCTATTCCAGCGATTCGGCTACACCGTCCTCCCAACGGGTGCAGACTCATCTAATCAGAACGGCCCGGTTGAACGAGCACATCAAACCGTTGCAAACGCAATACGGGCATTGCTTCTGGGTGCCAATCTGGATGCTCGATTTTGGCCATACGCTTTTCACCATTACCTTCGACTGAAAAATTCCATACCATCTCGCCACCGTCCTCTCAGCCCCGTTGTAATGGCGACGTCACGGAAAGACAACTTCAAAGATCTCCGAACCTTTGGTTGTCGTGTATGGGTCCGTCCCAGTGGCCGTCGACCGATCAAGCTCAAACCTAATTCCCGCAAAGGAATATTCTTAGGGTACATTCCTAACACCCGCAAGAACATTCTTTGGTTTGATATCGAGTCCCAGCGGGTCAAGATAGCGAAACACGCACGATTTGACGAGGGTTTCAACGACGTACCCATCACTGAAATTCCCCCCAACGTCCAACATCTCCAACGCGCTCGATACGGCGAGCGACTACCCACCGAACAGACTGAGACTAGCATCGCACCCTTTGAATGTTTTGTGAGTCCCTTCAGTCATACTCTGACGGCCACTGTCAAGGTGAAAGCATCCAATGCTAGCCCGACATTTGGTTTCAACCTTAACACCGATGCCCTCAATGACCGTGTCTACGTCAAATCCATCTCGCCAACAAGCAGTGCAGCCGCAATTTTTGGCCGACCCAAATCCACAAACAACAAAATACGTGGCGCATACATCATCTCCATTAACGACACGCAAATCTTCACCAAAGAACAAGCATTTCACGCATTTCGAAAGCTTTTCGATAACCACGTGGATTCCTTCGAGATCACCTTTGCCCCGGAGCCCGCGCTTTCCACTGCCCAAACACGTGTTGCCTTAGCGGAAAGTCAGGACAAATATACGTTATTTGCCCCAAATGCACCATCGTCTGTGGACGAACCATCCCTATCAACCGAAGATCTCCGAGCTATCTCGTCCATCCTCTACACCGGTGACTTTTCAACAGATGCCATCCCATCGGAGATCATCGATATGGGTATCCTGGCCCTAGAGTCTGCCGCTATTACACCCGAAGAAAAAGCTCTAGGGCATTTTACTCGTCGGAAGTTGAAAACCCTCTCCACATGGCCCGAATGGCAAGCAGGTGAATTTCAACAGCTGGACCAATTTCGAGATCTCGGAATGTATGGCAATCCCTGTGTTGCGCCTCCAGGAGCCGTGATTCTACGTATGCATTGGCAGTACAAAATCAAACGTGACGGAACTCGCCGATCCCGTCAGTGCTGCGACGGTTCCCCCCGTGCCGCCCCCACCCTTCATCGCCTCGTCTCCACCTACTCATCTTGTGTGGAACAACCTATCCAACGCCTTTTCTACGCCCTCGCAGCCGAACTCGGTTACAAAGTATTTGGCGGCGATGCTAAGGACGCCTATGCCCACTCCCCCGCACCAGGAGTCCCAACATTTGTCCATATAGACGATGCCTACGCTGAATGGTACCATGCACGTTATGGCATCCACATCGATCGACACTTGGTCCTCCCCGTCCTCCATGCCTTGCAGGGGCACCCGGAATCCGGCCGGTTATGGGAGGTACATATTAATGGAATACTTCAATCCGATGCTTTGAACTTTCGCACCACCACCCACGACCGTACCATCTACCGTGCCGACTTCAATGGAGACCCCGTGCTCCTACTACGACAGGTCGACGACTTTTCGCTGGCTTGCCGCTGCGAACCCCTCGCCAAGCACATCTTTGATGTCATCGGGGAACGCCTGCGACTACCCGGTGAGTCAACGCCACCATTCGTCTACCTTGGTCTCGTCACCGACTTCAATGGAGTCGATATCCAACAACGACAATCGTATATCGAGATTTCCGCCACCACCTACATCTCGCGTTTACTCAAAGCCCACGGCTGGGACACGCCCTCTCCCTCCGAAACTACCTCGGCCCACACAGCACCTCTCCCTACGAATGCCATCGAGTCCATCTACAACTGTGTCGCAGGCCCAGATGAATTTACACAAGAACACGCCGACAAACAACGCCAACACAAATTCTCCTATCGCCAGCTTCTAGGAGAATTACTCTACGCTTATGTGACATGTCGCCCAGATATTGGATACGCTTGTGTTACACTTTCCAAATTCGCCTCTCATCCCGCCGACAATCACTACATTCTTTTGAAAGGTGTCGCAAAATATCTTCGTCGGACCTCATCTTGGGGTCTACGCTTCCATCGGCACTCTCCAGACTTGTCCCTGCCGCCAGATACACCCTACCACCTCTCCATCGACACTTCCTTACCCACGTTTCCCCCCCATTCTACACCATTTCATGTCGTCGGTTACGTCGACGCAGCACATGCCAACGACCTCCGTAACCGCCGTTCCACTACCGGCTACGCCTTTTGTCTTGCCAATGCCGCTATTGCATACCGATCCAAGACGCAGACCATCACCGCCACTAGCTCCACCGAAGCAGAGTTCCTTGCCGCCGTTTCAGCCGCCAAAACCGCTCGCTACCTACGCTCTATCCTTACTGAGCTTGGATTCCCCCCCCAACATCCTACTATTCTGTATATTGACAACCAATCAACCATCCAAATGATCAACTCTCGTCAGCCCACCGAACGTGCACGCCATATAGATATCCAGTGGTTCGCCATACAGGAATGGAAGGAAAACGGTGACATCCTCACTTCGCATATCGCCGGTATCCTCAATCCATCAGATGATCTCAGCAAACCGCTCGGTTGGATCCTTCATGCCCGGCACTGTCGACGTCTCATGGGCCATTACATGTGATTGTGCTTTTATGTCTTCATTTTTTTGATCTCAAGCGGTTGAGATCAGGGGAGGGTGTCAGACATCCAGCACATATATGACTCTAGTTTAGTACTTTGAGGACACAGCTCGTTCTGTTGCTCTCACATTCATCATCTACTTAGTATCTGTTTATCCAGTACTCAGTAGTCTGTCAGCATATAAGAACTAACTATAAAGACAGCTATTGCTTCAAGATATCGGATCTACTAACAGTAAGTTGTCGCTGAATATTTCGACCACAACCAAAGATCCCACAAATCACGACTTTCTAACCATAGCCATTCCGGTTGTTGACGCTCAAGTTCCGAAAACGATAGTACCATAATTCTTGTTGTAGTTCACTTTTACTCATCCCTTATGAGAT
>JAJTHV010000009.1 GCA_021300095.1 Flammeovirgaceae bacterium
TCAATATTAATCAGCGCGTAATAGGCTACGGAAACAACGCGTCCTGCGGTATCGCGATTGACATCACTGAAACAATACAGTTGCTCCATAAAAATATCGTGCATGCCTGTCAGTTGGTTCAGTACCCGAATGGCGGCTTCATCCGTGCTTTCGTTGATCCCTACAAATCCACCCATCAGCGACCACTTTCCCTTTTCAGGCTCGAAGCCACGCTTGATCAAAAGTGCTTTGAGTTGCTGCCCATCAAACCCGAAGATGATGCAGTCTACGGCCAGCAACAATCGATCGTGACTTTTGTACTTACCTATGTCCATTCCCGAATCTAATAAAATCTGCACGCAATGCCACGGTTACCAAAACTTTGCATATAACACGGTGAGCGTCAATAAGGTTAAAATAATCAACACCAGTGTAGAGGGGCTCACTTTGAACATGCTCCGGTCGATCTCAAAAGCGGACTCTTCCGTTTAGCGCATATCCGGTATCCATCAACGCATCACCCAACCCATCATGCAAATAGTATTATTGGAAAAAGATTTTGCGGATATTGGACTACTTAAAGAAAAAATAGTGATAATCGTTCAAAAATTTATGGAATTGTGTGGGTTCCTGCATCGTATAGGTGATTAATTAAACCATCTATGAGAGCAACTCTACTCCTATCCTTTCTGATTGTATGTGCCGGGCCATCATGGGCACAAAAGAACGCTTATGAAAAATCATGGAGCAAAGTCTATAAACATGAACTAAAGGACCTGACCCAATCGGCCCTCGATGAAGTGGATGCTATTTACAAAAAAGCGAAAGCGGATAAGAATTCCTTTCAGATCACAAAGGCCTTGATTTACCAGTCCAAGTTTGCTCTGACGCTGGAGGAAGACGCGGAATTGCTGATCGTTAATCGCTTTAAAAAGGAAATCGGTGAAAGTAAATTTCCACATAAGAATATACTGGAATCCATGCTTGCCTCAATTTATTGGCAGCACTTTCAAGAAAACCGGTGGCGTTACTACAATCGCTCGCAAACAGACGAAAAAGTAAACGTGAGCGATTTCCGTACGTGGGATGCCCGACAGGTTATTCAGGAAATTCAGTTTCTGTATCAACAATCGTTGCTCCATGAACTACAGCTTCAACAGATCTCCTTGAAAAGCTACGATGAAATGCTTGTGCAGGCTATTGACTCAAAAATCTACCGCCCTACCCTGTTCGATTTTTTAGCACACGAGGCACTGGATTTCCTTGAAACGAATGAAGGTAAAACTGCCTCTGTGTTTCGTTTTAAACTGGATGATGATCGCTATTGGAATGATTTTATGAACCTATCGCTGCAAGCCAACGATAGTTTGTCATCTCTGATGCAGGCCATGAAAATCTACCGGAGGTTGCTTGCCTTTCACCAAAACGATCAGGACCCCACCGCGTATATTAATCTGGAGCTGGAGCGGTTGCGATTTCTTTATGAGCAGGGAACTTATACGGATGTTTCAAAGCGCTATCAAAACGCACTCATTCAATTCAAAACACACTATGCACACCATCCGTCTTCTACATTGATAGACTTTGAGTTGGCTTCGCTTCTATTTAAGGAAGGAGGATTATATAAACCCAAGTCCACCACGGAACATCAGTATAAAAAGAAAGAGGCATGGCAGCTCTGCGATATGGCTATCCGAAATTTTCCACAAGGGTATGGTGCTGAGAAGTGTCGTTTGCTGAAGGAAAATATTGAATTGCGCAAACTGCAGTTAACTGCCGAGCGGTTTATTCCCATTCGTAAATTCTCACGGATTCAAGTAGAATATACAAGTATTGACAGCCTCACTTTTTCCGCCTATCGTGTGCCAACATCATTCGCACAAAAGTTCTACTACTTGACGAGTGACTCAATGAAGCTGGCAGCGTTAAACAAGCTACATACTGAGGCAAGCTGGAAGGTGTCGTTAATCAAATCGCAGGATTACCAACACCATGTCACCGAAGTAGTAGTGCCTCCCCTACCACAAGGGCAGTATTTGGTGGTGGCACATACCATAAATGAACCAAGCCATTCAACTTTGTTTGGGTATGCTACCATTCAATGCACCAACCTGGCCATGATTGAAAGCAGATTAGATCAGAACCAGCGATACCAGGTGGTTGACCGAAACAGCGGTCGACCTATCGTGGGTGCGGACATTCATTTTAAATCCCACGATACACTTTCCAGTAAACAACGATTCGATGAACATCGAACTACCGAGAAAGATGGTTTTACCGAAATCAAGAAAAAGAAATTCTTCATTGGCGACATGGACGCTACGGTAATCTATCAATCAGATACGGCTCATCTGGGAGAATATTCTTTTCAACCGATACGGGAACCTGAGGAAAACGATAACGATGAATTTGATGCCAAAACATTTCTCTTCAGCGATCGAAGTATTTACCGCCCTGGGCAAACCGTTTACTTCAAAGGAATTTTAATCAAAATCAAGGGAAAGAAATCCACTGTTGTTGCCGGAGAATATGTGGAAGTGATTTTAGAAAATACCAATGGTGAAGAGGTTGAAAAAATTCGATTAAAGACGAATGCGTACGGTTCATTTAGTGGAGAGTTTAAGTTACCCTCGACCGGATTGACCGGTACATATACTTTGTATGCCGATGAGGATACGGAAGAAGATACCCGATTTTATGACGATGTTATGGATTTTGATTATGTGAATCTGACCATCTCAGTAGAGGAGTATAAGCGGCCCACTTTTGAAACAACGTTTAAGCCAACCACACAAACATTTACGCTGCTTGACACAGTATCAGTAATCGGCAGTGCCACTGCGTATAATGGCTCAAAAATAAGTGGTGCAAAGGTGAGTTATCGTGTCAAAAGAAATGTACGTTTTCCTCGTTGGTATTATTGGGATAACTCCTATTCGCCTTCGGATGAAGTAGAAATCACCCACGGGGAAATTACTACGAATGATGAAGGAGGGTTTAAAATTAATTTTGCAGCTATCCCCGATGAAAAAGTTTCCAAAGAGTCGAGACCTGTATTTCAATATGAGATTACTGCAGACGTAACGGATGTTAATGGCGAGACCCGCAGTGCGACTACGTACGTGAATGTTGGGTTTCATTCATTATTAATTACACTCCAAGGAGCCAGAACAATTGACAAAAGAAACCAGTACTATCCGATTCAACTATCGGTCGAGAACCTCAACGGCCAGCCGGCACATGCTAAAGGAATCATCCGGTTGTATAAATTAAAATATCCGATAGCACCGGTTCGAAACAGGCCCTGGAGTGAACCCGATCTACCTCTTTTGACTGAGCGTGAGTTTATCTCACTTTTTCCGAATGATTCGTACGGAGATGGCAATCCCCTAAGTGAACACGGAGCCAAAGTAAGCGAGCTTCCATTTAATACCGAAGTGACCAAAAACATAACTGTGGCGATTGATCCATCGTGGCCGATCGGCAGCTATGAAATGGAACTTATTGCAAAGGATAATGCCGGGAATGACATCCTTGAGAAACATCGCTTTGAAGTTTCGGATTCACGGAGTAAGGCGATAGCCGACAATGCGTTATTGCTGTTTGAAACCGATCAGTCGAGCTATCGCATCGGAGATGTTGCAAAAGTAAAGGTGGGCTCGGCTTCTACGGATATTACGTTGACGCTAGAAGTAGAGCACAACGATCAAATCATTCGTACGTATGTAGAACATTTTTCAGGCAACTACAAAGAGTTCACCATTCCGATTACAGAATCGATGGGCGAAGGTTTTCGGGTTATATGCAGTGGCGTGAACTACAATTCATTTATAAAGCAGGCTAAA
>JAJTHV010000206.1 GCA_021300095.1 Flammeovirgaceae bacterium
AACGAAAACAGAAAGTTCACCACTTCAAAATCTAAAAAAGGCACACGTACTTCCAGCGCATTCGCCATACTCATCAAATCCACTTTGGTCAGCATATCATTGGCCAGCACCAAACCCATGTCTGTTAACAACATGTCGTTGATGGTGGCATTAGTTGGCATGGACTTTAGAATCTCTACTTTACGACTTTGGTATTCTTGTTCCTGCCATTTCTCTTTTGATTGATTGCTGAACAGTGACGAGGCTTGGTTGGCATCTGCAAATCCGGCCCAACGCCAATATCTTTCTGCGGGACTCAACTTCATGCCTTCGGCAAATCGTTTCAGTTGCCGCACTTTGTTCGTGATCGGGTTGTTGCGCGATGCCGGAAATAGGTTCCACACCGGCAATAAATTCTTGACAGTATTTTCTTTGAAGCCCGGACGAAGCGATTGCAAGAAACCCGCATGTTTGTTATAGCCTGCTAAAAGCTCGTCTGCACCATCGCCCGAAAGGGCAACCGTAGCATGCTTGCGCGTTTCGCGACTGAGAATGTAAACCGCAATGGCCGATGAATCGGCAAACGGTTCATCGATGTAATCTAAGATCGAGTGAACATGTTCGTAGAGGTCGGCATTGGTTAATGAAAAAACTGTGTGGTCTGTTTTGAAATGCGAAGCCACCAATTTCGCGTATTCGGTTTCATCAAAGAATTTCTCATCGCGGAAGCCGATGGAAAAAGTATGCAGATTGGATTTGTGTTTACTCGCCAATCCGGTGACAACCGATGAATCAATTCCTCCACTTAGGAATGCACCGAGGGGAACATCAGCGATCAACCTGCGTTGAACCGATGCTTCTAATAATTCTTTCAGCTTATCTTTGGCATCTTCGTAGTTGATCGGGTTGGAAGCTGCTTTTTGTTGGTCGTATGGAATTTGGTAATAAGTGCCTTCCTCCATCTTCTTGTTGCTGATGCGCAGCCAATGGCCGGGCATTAACTTTTTCACGTGCGTGAAGATGGTGTGCGGTGCCGGAATGTAATTGAGTTGAAGATACGTGTAGAGTGAAGTATAGTCGATTGTCTTTTCGATGCCGTACTGAATGATCGATTTCATTTCAGAGGCAAAGAGAAATTTATCTTCGTCAAAAACGTACAGGAAAGGTTTGATGCCGTAGCGATCGCGTGCTACAAAGAAGGTTTGCTCTTGCAAATCATAAATGCAAAAAGCAAAGAATCCATTCAGTTGGTTGAGGCACTTTTCTTTTTCGCGAATGTAGAGTTGTAATAATACTTCTGAATCGGAATCGGTGGTGAAAACAACGCCCTTATCCTTTAGTCGCTGCTTTAGCTCTAAATAGTTAAAAATTTCTCCGTTGAAAATCATGCAGTACCGCTTGGTCGCGTCCCACATGGGCTGATTGGCAGCCGAACTCGTATCAATGATGGACAGCCTGCGATGGCCGAGCCCAACGAATTGATCGGTATAAATTCCTTGATTGTCGGGGCCGCGTTTGTGTAGTGCTTGTGTGGCGGCAGTTACGTTGATCAGATTAAATTTGCCAACCAGATTAAACGCAAAGATTCCTGTAATGCCGCACATCTATTCTTAAAGTGAAATTAAAGAAGTACAACTACGCTAATGTTTTTAAACCACACTTCGCCTCCGTGATCTTGCAATGCAATTCTGCCTTTCGAAGATGCTCCATAGCCGGGTGCCTCATTCCATTTGCTTTTGGTTTTGCGTTCTTTCCAATCGTCTGAACCTAATTCATAATCGACTACTTTCTTGCCGTTTAGCCAATGTTCCACATGGTTTTTGTTTACCACAATTTTGGAGGTATTCCATTCGCCTACAGGTTTTGGTTGAGCGCCTTCGGCTACGTGCATGCCGTAGTTAGCAGATGTCTTTTGCCAATCTTCAATTTTGCCTGGGTAACCGATATCATCTAACAATTGATATTCTGGTCCGCTTAGATAAGGTTCGTCATACGTTTCAACCACGCCAAACATCACACCGCTATTTCCTTGTGCCGCGATTTTCCATTCCCAGGTTAATTCGAAATTCTCGTAATCAACTGCTGTAATTAAATCGGCACGCTTTTCATTGCCATCAAACGGTTTGCAGTGCAACAAGCCATCGGCAGTTACTTCCCAACTGTTGTTTTCTTTTCCTTTGAAAAATTGCCATCCCGTAAGGTCTTTTCCATTGAAGAGCGAGGTGCTATTTTCTGCAGGTTTGGTTTGGCATGAGGCGATAATTGCAAATACGAGAAAGAAGACGAAATTTTTCATGATAGGTTGGTTAAAATATCTTACCGGGATTTAAAATACCATTGGGATCGAATACTTTTTTAATCCCACGCATCAAGTTAAGATTAATCTCGCTCATGGCAATGGGCATATACGGGCGCTTGGCAATGCCAATGCCGTGTTCTCCGGAAAGCGTTCCACCAAGACTAACCGTCAGCTTGAAGATTTCGCCAATTCCCTCGTTTACTTTGGTATTCCAATATTCTTCCGACAAGTTTTCCTTCAAGATATTTACATGCAAGTTGCCATCACCCAAGTGGCCGAAGCACACGGTGTTAAAATTGTAGCGCTTGCCGATTTCTTTAATGCCGTTGATCAGTTTAGGAAGGTTGGCACGTGGCACTACTACATCATCTGACTTGGTAAGTGTGTACCAGTTCACTGCCGGAGAAATGTTTTTACGAATTTTCCACAGCTCGGCTTTCTGTGCGGCATTATCCGCAAAGAGCACTTCACCACTTTCAAACTTCTCCACAACGCCCATCACGCGTTCGGCATCGCGCATCAACACTTCTTCATCGTTGCCATCCAATTCGCAAAGAAGATATGCGTTCATGCCTTCCGTCAACTTGGTTGTGACGGGGCTGTTCAATACTTTCTCGCAATAGTCGAATGTTTTGGCGGCTGCTTCTTTCTCAAAGAACTCCATGCCGGATGGGGTAATGCCATCTACATAAATGGCTGCTATGGCTTTGCATGCTTCTTCGTTAGTGCTGAAGGGAATCATCATCAGCACATTTTTCTTTGGGAAGCCGCGCAGCTTGAATACTATTTTGGTGATGATGCCCAGCGTGCCTTCGCTGCCGCACATCAATTGTGTTAGATTATATCCGGTTGAATTTTTTAACACATTCGCAGCTGTCCACATGATTTCTCCGGTGGGCAACACCACTTCCATGTTGATGACATAATCGCGTGTAACGCCATACTTCACTGCTTTCGGTCCACCGGAATTGTTCGCCAGATTGCCACCTAAAAAACAAGAGCCACCGCTGGCCGGATCGGGTGGATAGAAGAGTCCTTTTTCCTTCACAGCATTTTGAAATACTTCGGTGATGACGCCCGGCTCTACTGTGGCTTGCAAATTCAATTCATCGATCTGAATGATTTTGTTGAATCGTTCCATCGAAATCACCACACCTTTTTTAACAGGCAATGCCCCACCGCTCAAACCGGTGCCTGCACCACGTGGTGTTGTGGGTAGTTTATGTGCATTACAAATCTTTAATAGTTCGCTAACCTCTTGCGTATTGGCGGGCCGCACGACCACATCGGGCATGAACTGGTAGTCTTCGGTTTTATCGTGGCCATAGTCGGTTCTACGTTCTTCATCTACGAATACGTTTTCATCGCCCACAATGGATTGAAACTGCATGATTATTGCTTCTCCTATTAGGGAAGCTACGGGAGCTTCTGTTTCTTTTATCTGTGCCATCAAACAACTAACTTTGAAATGTTTATGCGTGACTTTATGAGCCGTAAAATTAGCCAAATACTTTTACTACCTCGCCCACTTTGGGCAGTAAGTTTTAGTCGGCTGACGATTTTCATGTTGGCAATGACCTTGCTTGGTTCGTGCGCAGTTTCGCGCAAAGCCCGCACCCGCGAAGACAAGGTAGATGATGTAATCAAAGCCGCTCGCGCCTTTACCGGAACCCCTTATAAATGGGGCGGCACTACACGCTCCGGCATCGATTGTTCAGGCCTTACCAGCAATGCCTTCCAAACAATTAAACTTCCTTTGCCCCGCACGGCAGACGCACAAGCGTTAGTCGGGGAGAAGGTGAAGATGAAAGAGGTGCAGCCGGGCGATTTGTTATTTTTCGCCACAGGAAAAAAGAAAAATGCAATTACCCATGTGGGCATTGTAACGGTGGTGCGTGGAAAAGAAGATGTTAAATTTATTCATGCCTCTACTTCCTTAGGCGTGGTTGAAACCAATCTCTATTCGGATTATTACAAAAAACGATTTCGCTTTGCGCGAAGGGTGATCAAGTGATAGCTAGCCACTCGGTCTCGGAGGTACTATCGAAATAAAAAAGGCCGCTGTTGAGGCGGCCTTCTTGTTTAAGAACTACACGTACTGCTCACTGATATTCTCCACACACTCTTTGATGTTGCGGGCTTTGATGGGTTCACCCACGGAGATAAAGTCCCAGCCTGCAGGCGTGCGAACAAACTTTCCCAGCACCATCGATACATAGCCGCGGAAGGTTTTATCCATCGCTACTTTAAACGATGCCAACTCTTCCAGATCGTGCGGATTCGTAGCGTCTACAATGCTGATGTTGGCATAGGGAATCGTTTCGAAGTCCTGTTGCGCATACGAGTTTAGGTAAAAGACCACCTGGTCGACCGAGGGATTCAGCGTGCGCAGGTTGACGTGTATCGTTTCGTTGTCCGTGCCATCATCGCCATGGCGATCCCCCACCCGGTCATCACCGGAGTGTTTCACCGCTCCATCCGTTGATGTGAGTTTGCGGAAGTACACATTATCCACCAGTTGCTTATGACTAAACAATGCCACCGAGCTATCTAAATCAACAGCCGTGGTGTTGTAGGTGAAGCCGAGGATCTGATGCTGAATCGATCCCCAGTTGATGCCTACACGCACCTGCGAGATGGCTCTTCCTTTTTTCTCCAGCGAAATCGAAGATCCTTTCGTCAGGTTAATTCCATTTCTTTTGATCAAGTTCATTTTCTATTTGTTAATAGTTATCAAATCTTTCTTAGAGCATCGCATTAGACATATCGGTCTACTAAACCTTGCATACCCACATTGGTACCTTCGCCAATTGCTACGAACTCCCAGTTGATGGCATCCGCTCTGCGCAATTTCCCAAACAACACTTCCGTAGCAAAAGAAGCTTCCGCATCTAAGTCATAGATCGCGATCTCTTCTTTTTTCTCTACATCCACTACACGCACATAGGCATCTTTCAGCTTACCGAAGTTGTGGCCACGCGCAGCAGCTTCGTGAATGGTTACATACACTAAGATTTCCTGCGCCTCGGGTTGAATCTGTTTCAGATTCGCGAGGATTAACTCGTCATCACCTTCGCCTACGCCTGAACGGTTGTCGCCTTGGTGCGCAATGCTTCCATCGGGTGTGCGTAAGTTGTTATAGAAAATAAAATGTTGTTCTGATAACAGTTTACCATTCGCGCCCAGCACATACATTGACGCATCGAGGTCCAGCGACTGCGAGAGTAACTCCCATCCTAAACCAATATAGATTTTAGACAGTTTGGGATTGGCTTTGGTTAAGTTGATTGAACCACCTTTCTTTAAATTGATTGACATACTTGTTTTGTTTATAAGGGTTTGTTAGTGTTTACTTTTTTGTTGTTACTTTTTTTGTCTTTACTTTTTGATCGAACGGCTCCCTATTCACCAAAGAAGTTTTTTAGTTTTTCTTCTTTAGGAGGTGTAAGCTGCTTGATCGGCTTGGCCGGAGGCAACTGCGTTTCCATTTTGATTTTCAGCGTCTCCAGTTTTTTCTTTTCCATTTCTTCTTTCTTGCGTTCCTCTTCGGTTTGCATTTCCAGTTTCAACGTTTCGAGGTCGTTGCTCACGCTTACGGTTGATTCGAGTTGATCAAACTCACGCTCCAGTTGTTTTTGCGAGAACAGCGATTCTTGCAATGCCTCACTCTGGTCCGCCATTTCATTGATCTTCTCTTCATAGCGTTGAAAGTTGGACAGTGCGCTGGTGCCAATACCCGAGAGTTGCTTCGCTACTTTGCCTTGCGCTTCCGCATTTTTGGCTTTCGCTTCTAGCACCGACTGCTTTGATTTCATCTCCTTCAATTTCAGTTGAAGTGAGTCGAGGTTTTGGCGCAGCACTTTGATGTCCTTCTCCGACTTCTGATAGATGGCTCCGAACTCCGTCATCTTGCGGTCTTCGTTCGCTTTTTCCATCAGCGCCTTCTTGGCCAGCTCTTCGTTGCTTTGGGCAATCGCCAGCTTGGCTTTTTGCTTCCAGTTTTCGGTGGCGAGCGTAGCCTGTTGCAGTTCGCGCTCCCACTTTTTATGGTTGGCGAGTGCAATGGAGAAAGCTTCGGTAGCATCGCTGATGGCTTTCTCTAGTTCGGCCACCGCCAGCTTGGACATTTCTACCGGATTTTCCAGGTGATCAACCGCATGGTGCGCCTTTGCTTTAAAGATGTTCGCCAGCCGTTGCAGAATGTTTAACCACATAATTGTTAGTTGTTTGTTTAGTGTACCGGCATTAGTTCAAAACCATGACCAAGTGCCAAAATGGGCTGGAAAAGGCCTTTTTGCTGTTGCGATGCTATCAATTTGGGTTGTGGGGTGTAGAATTTGGAAAGGAAGGGGGAAGCAAAGCACGTTCCTAATGTGGACTTAGCCAGCCTAATGTGCTGATTGTGAGACGGAAGGAAGGTTTTTGAAGGTAAGGGAGGCTGCTTGCACCAAAGCACATGCCAAACCTGCTAAATTTGGTCGAAAAGAGGGCAATGGGCTGATTGACAGGATATCGGTGATTGGGGGGCAGGTGTAACTCGTTGATGATTGTATTATCAAATAGAGAATGTTTTAGGAGCAGGCACGCGGAAACGCCCCAAGATGTATCTTTCAAAAAAATCATAAAGTTGTTTAAGATGAAATATGTTCTAGTTCTGGTAGGTGTGTTGGTATGTACTACTGTATCTGCCCAAAACACATTTGATACAGAGTATGCCCGCATTATGACAACGGTAAAGCAGTGGGAATCTGCACCGGATAGTACCATCGATGTAAAATATCGCAATAGTAGAAATGGGCGCAAGGTGCGCTTAAAGACCACCTTTATCATCAAGCGCAAGTTGCCCAATGGTATGACAAGGGATATCACGTACAAAAAATTATATCGAGTGAAGCATTCCCGCAAGGGAGTGAGTGAGGTTACCAAAGTTTATATTTATGGGGGCCGCGTAGGCCTTATTCGTAAAGTGAATGGCAATTACATGATTGCCCGCGCCTATAGCGATGTTATTGTATTGGATAAAACCATTATAACCTATCTCAATTCCAAAAAGCAGATGTATTTTAGATAGTCACTAAATACGCTACACCGTTTTAACGTGTTTTAAATGAATAACAAACTCGGTTTTATCGCTATTCTTTTGGTGATTGGCTCGTGCAAGGAACAACGAAAAGAAATAGCAAAACCAATTTCTGATATAGACTCACTAACTATTTCACAAACTGATACGACTAGTAATGTGAAGATGGTGCGGTTTCAATTCGACACGACTTACTTCAAACAACAGGTGGATAGCTTGTTCACTTACATTAATCACCGACACAAAGGCACGCGTTTGCGAGTCGATACATTTAAGTACAACAGACATTACTGGTTTTATCCATTTTTAGACTCTACGCAGTACACACTTCGCTATCGGTTTAAACCTAAGCCTGATACACATTTGAGTTTTGAAGTGTATGAAGCGCACTACACTAATCAGGCCATCTCAAATGACCGATTTTTAAAGACCTATCAAGAAGGAGTAGATACGACAGGAATGTACGGACTTTCATACGCCTATGATTTTGTAATTAAGAAAGATGATGTAATAGTGGCATTGGCTGTACCCTGCACTTTTTCAGCAAGGAATCAACGCAGATTGCTGAATTCCTTCAAAACGGCTTTTCATTCACCTATTCCAGCTGATACGGTGACTTGTCACTGCGGATTCAACTGTCAATGAAGTTACTTTATAGATGCGGTACTTGATAAAAATTTTACTGGCCTTTATCTGTGGCGGTTGTATCATCGGAAAAGACAGCCGCGTATTGAAGCGTACAACTAAAGAGTGGCGGCAATCGCCAGCGGTAATCGAGGGATATCTCGATACACCATTTGCTGGTATTTTTTTGACGCTGCGTAAGAATGGAAAGTTCGAGCACACCTCCAGCGGCATGTTCAAAGGCTTTGATGCCGGCACCTGGACGCGCAGTCAGGATACGCTAAGACTAACCTACGTTAATAGCAAGCTTGAGTCTGTAAAAGTGCTTCAGGCAATAATTGACAGAAGTACTAACCGATTAATTTTTCTAGATGACATGTTCTCGCATCCTCAATCGCGGTTGAGAGTGACTTTATTGGAAGAAAAGAAATAGATAGACTTAGCAATCAAACGCGTGTTTGCAACGCAAGCTTTTCCTTACTATTTTTCACTTCCCCTTCGCTTTAACTTTCTTTTTATGTCCGAAAAATACAAATTCAGAGATCCTGAGGGGATTTACTTTGTCACCACAACGGCCGTTGGCTGGGTGGATCTATTTACGCGTAAGGAACTAAAGGATGTAATCATCAACTCGCTGCGCCATTGCCAAAAGGAGAAAGGCTTAGTCATGCATGCCTGGTGCCTAATGCCAAGCCATCTTCACATGATTGTCAGCACTCGGCTAGTACCCTTGCCGGATATTATGCGTGACTTTAAAAAATTCACCGCTAAGGAGTTGGTGAAAACAATCCAAACTATTAATGAGAGTAGAAGAGGTTGGATGTTGGACTTGTTTAGCGAAGTGGGCGATCACTTAAAACGTGTAAGCAATTACAAAGTGTGGCAAGATGGTAATCATCCGGTATTGCTATATTCTCAGGAGTTCATCGATCAGAAGCGAAATTATATCCACAACAATCCTGTTGTTGATGGTACGGTAGATACACCGGAGGACTATTGTTATAGCTCGGCTCGAGATTACTATACGAAGAAGAAGGGTTATTTGGAGGTGGAGTTGATTTAGGCACGCGTTGGAAACGCGCGCCAGCTTTGTTGGGGATCAATCTAATTACGTAATTAATAGAAACTATTTTGATTCTTCTACACCTCTTTTTGTTTTCATTACACTATTCCACTCGTTTAAATTATCCCTCGCCGATCCCCAACTAACGATTAGAAACGAAATCACTGTTTATATATCGTTAAAAATGCCTTTTTTCACGAAGCTCTATCTATCCGCGAAAGCGTTTTAAAAAATTTTTTTCTGCTTTTTTAGCTTCCATTCGCAGCTTTTAGACCTCTTTTTAAAAATCCTGAAAATTTCTGCACGGAATTTGGAAGGGGGACTAAGCATGCACACATCGAACTCCCCCGATAAAGCAAATCTTTTGTCATCGCTATGGCTAGCGTTGGCTGCATACATTACTTCTAATTCTAATCATGCTTGCCTCTATCGGGCAGGCCGCTCTCCGCCCTAGGTTGCCTTTATTGGTTGGTGTATTTCATAAGAAATCGAGTGCTATACCTCCATGCAAGTTTGCGAATAGGTAGAAACGAGCAGAAATTTATCTCGCCAAGATTTAAATGACTGGAAACAACTTAAAAAGGCCCTTTCAAACTTGAAACACCCTGGCAACAGCCGTTAATGGCCTTTTAAAATTTGCAAATGCCCGGAAACAATCGTCAATGACGGTTTTAAATCTGAAACAGGCTTGCAACGACTTTATTTGGCATTTTAACTTTTGAAGGGTCTTGTCAACAAGGTAAAATGGCTTCTCGCAAGTTTGCGGCAAGATAGAAACAAGATTGATCAGCCAACCGGTAAAGGAATTGATCGCCAACCACAAGGCGATGCTTTGATGTTAATTTTAGTAACCTCTAAATCATATTTCTATGATAAAAAAAATTTCAATTCACCGACTTCGCAATGCGGAGTTGCTTCAGTTTAACCGTCAGTTATTAGAGATTGTGAGTGTTCATAATCCGGAAGAGCTAAAAATTAGCGCTCAACTTCAGGCGCATAAGAATGCGCTTTCAGTAACGGAGCGTGCTTTTAAAAAGGAAAACTCATCACCTCTCACAGAAGTGCTGATAGACTTAGATGAAAAGCGCGATAAACTGCTGATTGGCATTAGCACCTGTGTTGATGCTTTCACAAATCACTTCAATGAAGAGACGCGTATGGCCGCGCAATTGTTGAAGGATAATCTGGCTTCATTTGGCACAACTATCATCCGTGAAAACTACATGCGCGAATCGGCACTGATCAACAAACTGGTAACAGACTGGCGCACAAAGCCGGAGTTTAGTAATTGCGTGGCCGCGCTCAACCTAAACTTGTGGTTGAAGAGCCTGTATGATGCCAATGAAGCATTTAACACTCGCTATTTAGAACGTAACAAGGCGATGGGCAGCGTAAATGCGGATGTATTCAAGCAGAAAAAGCAGGAGTTGATAGCTACTTACGATAAGTTGATTTATCGCTTAAATGCGCTTAACGAGATTGAAGATGGCGCAGAGCCTTTTACTACTGTGGTACAACAAATCAACGAGTTGATAGATAAATATCACTTGTTGATTATAGGCCGCAGGCGGGGCGAAGCCGTGCAGCCAGTTTCTACATCAACAAACTGATTTTTTTGTTGTAAAAAAAAGAACCCTCTCTAACAAAGCAGGGTTCTTTTTTTATGTGGTAGGTTGTAGTTGTTAGGGTGTTTTAATCTGAAGTTAATTTCTAAATTTAGGAGTAGAATTGCAAACATTTCAATGGTTTTGATTCCATTTATTAAAAGTCGTTTCAATCTGGTATTTCTCACGGGCCTGCTGGTAACATCGACAATAACCGGCATTCTCTATTTCACCATTCCCCAACATGAATATTATGGCGGCTCATGGGCGATTTATAAGCCCGGCAAAGCAGAGGCAGAACAATTTTATAATAAGGATACGGCTTCAAATGTTTGTCTATTGTTTCAGTTAACAAAATTCGCAATCATCTATTGGATGGCGTTTGGCTTGATGTACTTTGCTCTAAGTAAGGCAAAAAGATTTTCTCTAAACCCTTGGTATGTTTGGCTTCATGGTGGATTAGCACTTGTTGGTTTTACGCTGCTTATTTTTCTCAATGAACTTGTGATCAGCCCGACAGATCGGCCTCACCATTTGAGTGATGTTTATCTATCGAATGAGGCTACTGGTTTACCAATGAAGGTTGCGTATCAACAAATTCTTTGGAATGATGCAATTACTCTTTCAACATCTATCTATGGGATTGCATTTTGTGTGATCGGGAGCCTTGTATTTTTAGTTGCAGTTGCTCGCGGCTTTAGAAAAAAGTCAGGTAATCGATTGGAGAATGGTCAAAGAGTAAATCTGATTTCAGATGGAACAGTTATCCGTATGATAAAAGCGAGCATTCTATCAGCGCTTCTATTTTTTGCTACCTCGTTTATTACCGTTTTGTTCCAAATTAATTCGCCATGGCATCGGCAAACCGATGGTGATTTAAATATCGGATTCCCTCTGGTGTATTATTCACAGTTTTATACAGGTGATGTCATACCCCATGCAGGTTGGGCAGGAGGAAATTTGTTGACAGATATTTTTATTACCTGGGTTGTAACAATTGTTTTGTATTTATGGGTAATGAAAAGCCCTAAAAATCCACACACCCCATTAGGTGAATGATTGATAATACACTAAGTTAAAATAGTTAGATCATGAGTATTTGGAGTAAAATATTTGGGATGAAAGCAGCGCAAAAGAGTTGCCCGCGATGCTTAGGCAAAGGACATGTGGACTGGGCTGATATCAAACGACTCGACCGCGAGCTGATTTGGATTCCGGGTAAGTGCGCTTATTGCAATGGCAGCGGAATGGTTGAAAGAACGATGGAAGAACGTGTGCCGGTTGATTTGCCTTTTTTGGTGATTAATTCGCCCGAGGCAACTCGAAAGAAAATAATTGCTGGCGACAGCGGTGCAATGGAGGTTGGTCATTTCCATCACCAGCAAATAAATGCAACTATTGATGAGATAGTTTACTTACACCTAGAAAATGGTTGGGATGCAAAAGAGATTTTTGAATACTTTTTGTCTGAAGGAAGGAATTCAAAACTTGCTGATAAGAGAGACGAGGTAGTGGATTATATTGAGCGGGTCATTCAAAAGAAATGCAACGTGTAGCTCAAACTATCTGATAATCCTCTTAATTTATAAATTCTTCTACCTTTGGTTATCCGAACTCGCCTATGAAAACATCGCGCAGACAATTCCTTAAACTAACCGCAGCCGCCAGTGCTTTACCCTTTGCATCCATGGCTGCTTCTGCTCCGGCTGTTAATAAGCCCATTGTAATTTCTACCTGGAACTTCGGCAAGCAAGCCAACGAAGAAGCGTGGAAGATTTTGTCTGCCGGGGGTAAAGCATTAGATGCCGTAGAGGCCGGTGCCCGCGTGCCCGAGGGAGATCCGAAAGAAACATCGGTAGGCTTAGGCGGTCTGCCGGATAGTGATGGCCGCGTGACACTCGATGCGTGCATCATGGACGAACAGGGAAACATCGGCTCGGTAGCGTGTCTCGAACATATTGTACATCCGGTGTCTGTAGCGCGCAAGGTAATGGAGAAAACTCCTCACGTGATGTTGGTAGGAGAGGGGGCATTGCAGTTTGCGTTGGCAAATGGATTTAAGAAAGAAAAACTGCTCACCAAAGAATCGGAGAAAGCGTGGAAAAAGTGGCTGAAGGAAAAGAAATACAAACCCGTTGCCAACATTGAAAACCACGATACCATCGGCATTGTAGCACTGGACGCTCAAGGAAATTTATCAGGCGCGTGTACGACCAGCGGCATGGCGTATAAAATGCGGGGCCGCGTAGGCGATTCGCCTATTATCGGAGCAGGCTTGTATGTCGACAACGAAGTGGGGGCTGCCACATCAACCGGAGTTGGCGAAGAAGTGATTCGCATTGTTGGTTGTCATTTGGTAGTAGAGCTCATGCGACAAGGAAATAGCCCGGAGCAAGCTTGCAAGATGGCGGTTGAGCGAATCATTCGAAAAAATCCAGACAAGGCGAAAACACTTCAGGTGGGTTTTCTTGCACTCAGCAAAAGCGGTGAGTATGGTGCCTATTGTTTGCAGAAGGGATTTACGTACGCTGTCCATGACAGCGCTATGAATAAGTTATTTGACGCATCCAGTATTTATTAATTGTTGAATTTGATTCTATGCTGCTGGAAATAGTTGTATATAATATTGAATCAGCCCTGCGGGCACAAGAAGGTGGCGCGGACCGCATTGAACTTTGCGATAATCCGGGTGAGGGTGGCACTACGCCATCGTATGCCGTCATCGAAGCCGTGCGACAAAATGTGAACATGGATGTTTTTGTGATGATCCGTCCGCGCGGTGGCGATTTTTTGTATTCGAATTATGAATTTCATGCGATGAAGCGCGATATCCATCAATGCCAGAAGATCAGTGTCGATGGAGTTGTGTTTGGCATTCTCACCGCAGACGGTCGAATCGATGTGAAGCGATGTAAAGAGCTGATCGAGCGAGCGCGCCCATTGAAAGTAACATGCCACCGTGCTTTCGACATGACTCGCGATCCGTTCGAAGCGTTGGAGGATTGTATCCAAGCAGGGTTTGACAGAATTCTAACGGCAGGGCAACAAGCACAAGCTGACAAAGGAAAAGAACTAATCGGGCAGTTGATTCAGAAAGCCGAGGGTCGCATTGCAATCATGCCGGGTTCGGGTGTCAATGAAACTACGGTAGAAGAAATCGTGAAAACGTCAAAAGCGCAGGAGATTCATTTTTCGGCCACTGCTTTCCGCGATAGCGGGATGCAATTTCGGAATCAACAAATTTCCGGTATGGGGTCAGAGGAGGGAAGCGAGTTTAAACTGCGAACCGTAGATCCGGAGCGCGTTAGGAAAATGCGAGCGTTGGTCGAAGAAGTTGAGCGCAGCAATCAGCGTGTGTAAAATTCGCACAACAGAAATTCAAAGATTTTCTCTGGAGCGCGACTGAATTAGGTATTCGATATATTTTCTGCTCTTTTTACCTTTTATTTCTCTTCCCTTTTAACAGCTTCTTGTCGAGATTCGAAAGATTCATGGTAAACTAGTTCCCAAGGAATGCAAGCCGAGGTGAATGCACCACCCTTACCTTGATTGTGTTCTTCTACGCGCCTTGTCAGTGATTCTGTTTGCCCGATATAATATTTGTTGCACTTATTGGAATAGAGAATGTATACGAAATACATACTGTAGATTTAAATAAAAAAAGATGGCTAGGTAGCCATCTTTTTTTGTGGAGAATATCGGATTCGAACCGATGACCTCTTCCATGCCATGGAAGCGCTCTAGCCAGCTGAGCTAATCCCCCGGATTAATTATTTCAAATTTCAATCGCTGACCTTCCCGAATGCTTTCGGGACGCTCTAGCCAGCTGAGCTAATCCCTCGGATTAATTATTTCAAATTTCAATCGCTGACCTTCCCGAATGCTTTCGGGACGCTCTAGCCAGCTGAGCTAATCCCCCGTAACCTTCCGGCAAATATATTTCAAAATCCAATTAAGCCAAACTTTCAACCGCCATCGCTAGCCCATAATGGCAATCATTTTCACTATTTGTTGCCCCAACTCGCGCGATCCTGAAATGCGAATACGTTGCAAAGCCTTCTCCGCAGGCAGTCCTTTTGTAAAAATCTTCCAGGCATCATCTGCCTCTAGTTCAACTTCCGCTACAGGAGGTGAATGTGCTTCTGAACGTATCCAACCTGTTGAAGAGTAGCGGATGCCCCATGAACCTCCATTTTCTCCCGGAATATTCACCCTTACGCTATCACCTTCATTCGCCTTCAGGGGCTGATAAACAACCGGCAATGCGCGCATGAACGTATCGATAACCGGAAAATAGAACTCACGCTCCATCAAGCCACCCACACCTACGGCCTCCCGAATCTGCTTTTGATGATGCCACTTCTCGGTGTACTCTCGGGCAATGTGAAACCAATTTTGGGATTCCGCTTCCCCGGCCCATGCCACAGCAAAGAGGGCTGGTGCTGAAAGATCTAATGATTGCAATACCGACCTGTATTCCTTACCCGAACGTTCGAGCATATCGATTAGCACCGCGGGACTTACGCGCTTGAAACTGTTTACCCAATCCGCATTCAATTGATTGAGGTAATTGACCAAATCTTGATAAGAGTTAATCGCTTCCGGTTTCAAAACAAAGTAACCATCTCGCAACATCGATAGCGTGCGCATGTTTCCATCCAGCAAATGAGCGGCAATATCTTTTACCGTCCACAGCTTTGCCAACGTTGGTTTATTCCAATCTTCCGGCTGCAGCGATTTTAGCAACGCAATCAACTGATCGTCCAACGATTCAAAAAGATGCAGGGTAGGAATGGGAACGATCATGGATAGAATGGTGCTTTACAAAGATAGCTTTTGCACAGGAAACAAAGTCATATTCAATAGATCTGTGTGGCGCACCACTTGCACATCGATCATGGTCAGCACCTCTTTTCGGGTAAGCTCTTTGAACAATTGATTTAAGCTGTTCATCGGTTTGTTATTAAACGTTACGATCAAATCTCCTTCTTTAATCTGCGATCGCGAAGCGGGAGATTCTTTTTCGATGCCCACCACGAATAGAGCCTTGTCGTTTGGCAAATGATAGTGCCTTTTGATTTTGGGGTGGAGGTTTACCTCCTGCAATTGAAATCCCAGATATGCTTTGAATACTTTGCCTGTCTTTACCAACTGACTTCCAATCTCTTTGGCTGTGTTGATGTTTACCGAAAAACTCATTCCATTTGCTCCTTGAATGATAGCGGTGTTGACTCCGACTACTTCACCTTGTGTATTAATCAGTGGCCCTCCGGAGTTGCCCGGATTGAGCGCAGCATCCGATTGAATCACGTTGTCTACCAGCATTCCGTTTTGTGAACGCAAAGTACGTCCCAGAGCGCTGACTACCCCTGCGGTCACCGTGTGCTGATATCCCAGTGGATTTCCGATTGCAATTACAAACTGGCCAATTTGCAATTGTTCGGCATCGCCTAATTGGGATACCGAATACCCTTCCGAATAGATTTTCAGAACAGCCAGATCTGTATCCGGATCTTGCCCGATTAAGGTGGCTTCTATCTCATTTTCGTTTAGCAGTGATACCATGATTCGGTCTGCACCTTTTACCACGTGACTATTGGTGAAGATCAACCCATCGGAAGAGAAAATAAAGCCCGAACCACTGCCAGCGCGCTTGAGCTGCCCCTTGTCTTTTTTGTAGATGTCAATTTTGACCACTGCGTTTTTAACTTGCGCCACCGCATCTACAATCATTTGTGAGAATGCATCCATCGTATTTTGTTTGCAAACCATGATCAAATATCCTTCCGAAGAATAGATTCGGTAATAATGTCTAATTTAATCTGTCAAATTGGTAGGATATTGGTAACTATTGCTTGTATTTATTAAATTCGTAAACTTTACCCAACTAATTTCCCCTTCATGGCTAAGCTAAAGAACATTGTTAAACAGCTCTCAGAAAAAGACTATCTAGAAATTTACGATTCCTTGATGGAAAGTAACGCTGAGAAGTCAGCATACCTGTTGAAGGCACTGCGGGAAAGACAATTGTCGGATAGCAAAATCATGGTAGAATTGGAGGTAAACGCGAATGCGTATTATACCTTGCGCTCTCGCCTCAATCAGAAGATTGAGGAGCATTTACTCCAGCAAATGGAAAGCCCCCGCACCGACTTACTTCGAAAGGTGGCTAATCTCAATGAAGTGCTTTTTACCAAGAAGAAAACGATTTCCATCGCCACACTGAAAAAGCTGGAGAAGGAATTATTGGATTATGATCTGGCCAGCGAGCTGACGGTGGTTTATAAATCGTTGAAGAAACTACATATCAACTCACCAGATTATTTCACTTATTCACAGCTTTATAACCGACATGTGGCCTATATGCTCGCGGTGGATAAGGCAGAAGATTTGTTGGCGGATTACTTTAAAAAGTATGGGAGTTTCTATTTAAGTGCAGATGAAACGGAGAAACTAGGGCTCGAACTATTGATCAAGGAAATGCAGAACGTGGCGAAACTGTACGACTCTCATCGTTTGTATATTTATCAAAGTTGCATGGTTGTTTTTCATAAGTTATTCATTGAGAAGGATGATAACATGCAGCGCACAGGTGAATCGATCGAGGATATTTTTGCGCACGCACAGAAAATATTTGAAACGTATAACCTCGACCCGCTCTATTTTCATCTGAATTTGGTGTTTGAGTTCCTCCACTTGGAATACTACAATCACTACAAAGTATATCGGCAGGCCGAAAAATATTTTGAAGAAGTAAATGATGCGGCAGGAAATCTGCTAGTAAATTATCCTACGTTTACGTTTTCCTCGCAATTTTTGATTTCTAAAATGGAGCGCAATTTACGCTTGGGTAGCGAGCGTGAATTGTATAGCGAGAACGACCGCATTTTTGCGGATGTTGAACCTGATCCATTGGATGTGCCCAAATATGTAATTTATACAGTGTACCGTGCGTTGGTCAGCTATTATGTGGATCGGGTAGATGATGCAGCCAAATTGCTGAATACACTCATCAATGAAGTGAGCCTGAAGAAATATCCATTTGCTCAAATGGAAATTAAGGCGGTTTTGGCGTTGCTGTATTGCCTCATGCACGATTTCGATTTGTTCAACCAACAGAGCAATAGCATTCAGCGACAGATTCGATCGCTGGGAAAAGATGAGTGCGAAAATATTTTGTTATTCTTGAAGATGCTGAAGATTGCCACCAGTGAAGCAAAGAAGGAGAAGCCTAAGAAAATAGCTTCAATCATCGGCAAACTCAAAGAAATGAAAGTGAATTACTTTGCGCCCACCTTGCTGATTAAATTAGATGATGCTTTAGTCGAAAAGCTCGTTGCGCTGGAAGCAGAAGGAGAAGAGAACTAGACTTCTAAGTTGATAATGCTTTCGTGCGAAAGAGGCTTGTTCAGGTACAACTTCACGTTCGTGTATTTTTTGGAGCGATTAAAATCCTGTGGATTGATTGACGAAGTAAGCATCACAATCTTACACTTTTTCTTCGCAACGTTGCTCAGTTTCTCAAACTCATCCAGAAACTGAAACCCATCCATCAGCGGCATGTCGATGTCCAGAAAAATGATGTCAGGCAATACTTTATCGGCAACATCCATCTTTTCCATATTCTTTAGAAATTCGATGGCGCTTTTTGCTCCCGTGTGGGTATAGATATTTTCTGTGATTGCAGCCGCCTCTATCATTTTTTGGTTAATGAGATTGTCAATTTCATTATCGTCAATCAGCATTACAGTTCTGTATTTTTTGGCAGCCATAGTAGGGAAGTGTATGGATTATACTTTCAATTTAAGATTATTGGACTCATTTTCCAAAAAGAATTAGATATCAAACTTAATTCCTTGGGCTAAGGGCAGGTTGCTGCCGTAATTAATGGTATTCGTTTGCCTGCGCATGTACACTTTCCATGAATCAGAACCTGATTCTCGTCCACCACCGGTTTCTTTTTCACCACCAAACGCACCGCCAATCTCTGCTCCAGAGGTGCCGATGTTTACATTCGCAATGCCGCAATCTGAACCTGCATGCGATAAGAATTTTTCCATCTCCTGCATATGATTCGTAATGATTGCCGAAGACAATCCTTGCTTCACACCATTTTGTAGTTCAATTGCCTCTTCAATGGTAGAATACTTGATCAGATATAATATGGGTGCAAACGTCTCCTGTTGAACAATTTCAAAATGATTCTCTACTTCGGCAATAGCCGGCTTTACATAGCATCCCGACTCATAGCCTTTGCCGGAGAGCACACCTCCATTTACTACAAAGGTGCCGCCTTCTGCTTTTACCTTTCGCAGCGCTTCCCGATACGTTTTCACCGCCAGTTGATCAATTAGTGGACCAATGTGATTGTTTTGATCGAGCGGATTGCCAATCCGTAAATGAGCATAAGCACTTTTCAAGCGAGATTTTACTTCATTATAAACGGCTTCATGAACAATCAACCTGCGGGTGGTGGTGCAACGCTGCCCGGCAGTACCGACAGCGCCAAACAAAGCGCCTCGAATAGCCACTTCCAGATTGGCATTTTCGGAAATGATGATGGCATTATTTCCACCCAGTTCCAACAATGCCCTTCCCAATCGCTCGCTAACGGTTCTGCCAACGGCTTTTCCCATGCGCACTGATCCCGTAGCTGAAACCAATGGAATGGATTCCCTGCTACACATCAACTGACCTATTTTATAATCGCCATTTACAATGCACGAAACGCCCTCAGGCACATTATTTTTTGCAAACACCTTGGCAATAATATTTTGACAAGCAATGCTGCAAAGCGGAGTTTTTTCAGATGGCTTCCAAATGCATACATCGCCACATACCCACGCCAGCATCGTATTCCACGACCAAACCGCCACCGGAAAATTGAAGGCGGAAATAATACCTACGATACCTAGCGGATGGTATTGTTCATACATTCTATGCTGAGGTCTTTCTGAGTGCATGGTAAGACCATTGAGCTGGCGTGAAAGGCCCACAGCAAAATCACAGATGTCAATCATTTCCTGCACTTCACCCAAGCCCTCCTGATACGATTTTCCCATTTCATACGAAACCAATTTACCCAGCGGCTCTTTGTATTTGCGCAAGGCTTCTCCGATTTGGCGAACTACTTCACCACGCTTTGGCGCAGGTACCAACCTCCATTCTTTAAATGCCTTTTCAGCTTGCTGCACTACTTTGTCGAATGCTTTTTCATCGGTGGATTGTACACGCCCGATCAACTTACCATCAACGGGTGAATAAGAAGATAGTGAGGCTCCTTTAGAGCGAAGCCAGTTTTTTCCAGTGGAAGTACCTTGATTAGTTGATTTTACACCCAAAGTGGCCAGGGCTTCTTTTATTCCGAAATTTTGCATACAATTTTTTTGAAATAGAGCGTAAAGCTAAGCAGATTTTAGCTAATCACTATGAAGTGTTCCAAGCACGGCTATTTCGCCCGTTCAATGGCGATTACCATTCAATTGCAAACACACCTTTCT
>JAJTHV010000283.1 GCA_021300095.1 Flammeovirgaceae bacterium
ATGAAAAGAAAGCCAAGGAAGCAGCAGAACTCGCAGCAAAACAAAAAGAAGAAGAAGAGCGTCAACGTTTGGCAGTTGAAGCGGCTGCTAAAGCGACTCCGGCTGAAGGCACCATTGAGAAACTAACCGACAAAACAGGTAAGTACTATGTTGTGGTAGCAAGCGCAGTAGACGCAGACTTGTTGATGGACCATGCCAAGAAATTGAGTGCGAAAGGGATCAGTTCAAAAATTATCCCTCCATTTGGTAAATCGAAATTTAACCGCTTGGCAATTGGTGATCACGATACGTTTGCGAATGCGCAATCGGCAGCCGATGCATCCAAAGCCGACTATGGCGATGCCGTGTGGGTGATTAAGTATTAGTTTGTACTAGCTCTCGATTTTTTGCGTTATGCTGATCATCTGCATAACTGTTTATAAGGATATTTTTTAAACTCTATTAATTATGATTTTAGCACAGATTGTTGCCGGCAGTCAACCTCAGGCAGATCAGTCAGTTTCTGTCATTGAACTGGCGCTGGCCGGTGGGCCGTTGATGATTCCCATCGTGTTGTCTTCGTTTGTAGCGATCTACATTTTCGTTGAGCGCCTTCGAACGGTGAACAAAGCCAATGAAAGCCCCGATGCTTTTATGGGTAAAATCAAAGAATTGGTCTTGAAGGGAGATATTACATCCGCCAAGATGCTCTGCAACCAGCATGATACCCCGGTAGCGAGAATGATCGAGAAGGGGGTTGCTCGCATCGGTAGCCCACTTAAAAACATTGAAGCATCTATCGTAAACGTAGGTAAGATTGAACTTTTCAAACTCGAAAAGAACCTGTCCGTACTAGCAACAGTGGCCGGTGCAGCTCCGATGATGGGGTTCTTGGGAACCGTAATTGGTATGGTGCAAGCCTTCATCTCCATTGCGCAGGAGGAAGGTTCTGTGAGCCCTAAGTTGTTGGCCGATGGTATTTATACAGCCATGATCACTACGGTAGCAGGTTTGTTGGTAGGCATTATTGCCTATTTGGGGTACAACTACTTAGTAACACGTGTTTCCAAGGTGGTGCACAAAATGGAATACTCCGCTATTGAGTTCATCGATTTATTGCAAGAGCCAAGATAAGGTGTTCGGTAAACCCAAAAAATAACGAACCAATGAAACTCCAAACTCGCAATAAAGTAGATGCTGCATTCAGCATGGCCTCCATGACGGATCTGATCTTTCTCTTGCTGATCTTTTTTATGCTCACCTCTTCGTTCGTTACTCCATCCGGACTTCCGGTGAATTTGCCCACAAGCAAACCCAGTGCGATGGAAGTGCAGAAAGTATCGGTGACGGTTACGAAAGATTTGCAGTTCTTTGTGAACGACAAGAAAGTAACGAAGGCATCGCTGGAAACCGAATTAAAAAGTAAAATTGGAGGCCCCAAAGGTGTGGTTGTTTTACATATCGATGAGAGCGTACCCACTCGCGAGTTGGTGTTTGTAGCCGGCATTGCGAATTCGATGAATGCAAAAGTTTCGATTGCTACTAAACCGAAATAGCTATGAAACCGGACGAGCAGAAGGAGAAAAAGAACAAACAAATAGCATTACTCACTTCGTTGGCGATTCATGCCTCATTGTTTCTAATCTTGTTTTTTCTGGTTGCCTGGCGTCCGCCAAATCCTCCACTCAATTTACCCGGTGTAGAAATCAACCTCGGTTTTGATGATCAGGGGGGTGGAGATATTCAGCCAGAAGAACCGGTTCGTACGGAAGAACCTACCCAAGAAGAAAATACTCCGCAGGAGCAACCTCAGGAAGAAGTGAAAGATGCGTCTACGCCTCAGGAAGCAGTTACTTCCAATGAAGAGAGCCCTGTGGTAGTAAAAGAGCAGGAGAAGAAGCCGGTGATCGAAAAGCCAAAAGAGAAAGTAGCTGAATCAAAACCGCTAGAAGCAACAAAAGAAACGAAGAAAGACCCCAAGCCCGATCCGGCTACTCAGGTTCCTGTTGCCAATAAAGGCACCAAAGTTCCAAGCCACGGAGATGATCCGGGCAAGACGGGTGACAAAGGAAATCCTGAGGGTAAACCAGACGCTAAGGCCTTATATGGAAAGCCCGGTGGAGGCGGTGGTGGCGATGGTTTTGCTCTTGCTATGTCTGGATGGGCGTGGGCCGAAGATCCCAAAATTCCGGAGCTTACTGATAATGATGATGGGAAGATTGAATTTGAAATTGAGTGCGATGAAAATGGTGACATCACTAACATAGTGACTCTTCAACGTGGACTCAGCCCGCGCACGGAGCGGTTATTAAAAGATGAGATTCGCAGAAATTCATTAGTTCCTACTTCAGGCGGTAAGAAGCCGGAGCGGTCAAAGGGCAAAGTGGTCTTTATTCTGAAAACGAAATAACTACTTCACCGAAAGCAAACGAAGTGCTTCCAGTTTGTCCAAGCCAAGCTGTGTTTTTAAAGCTTCTAAATCCTGAAACTTGGAATCCAAACGTATCAATTGATGGAAGTAAACTGTGAGTGTCTCACCGTAAATTTCTTTCGCGAAATCAAATAGATTCACTTCAATCACGCGCTTGCTGCCATCTACCGTTGGGCGATTGCCGATGTATAGCATTCCTTTGTAAAGTGTGTGCTCATATAAGATGGTGACTGCATAAATCCCATCGGAGGGAATGAGTTTTAGGCGAGAATCCAGCTCGATATTGGCGGTAGGATAGCCCAGCACTCTACCCAGTTTGTCACCCTTCACTACACGGCCGCTGAGGGAATACTTTCTTCCTAAGAGATGGGAGGCTGTTTCCAAGTCTGCTTCTTCCAGCGCTTTTCGGATTTTAGACGAGCTGACGGTTACATGATCAACATCTTGCCGCGCGATTTCTTCCACTTCAAATCCATAGGTAGGAGCACTCAGTTTCAATTGCTCAAAACTACCTTCGCGGTTATTGCCAAACCGGTGATCATAGCCAATCACCAACTTCTTCGTTCCGATTTTATCAATCAGAATAGAAGAGATAAACTCTTTAGAAGTGAGTTGAGAAAACTCTTTCGTAAAAGGAATCCGAAGTAAATGTTGAATGCCTTGCTCTTTTAGTAGTTCGGCTTTTTCTTCGAATGTATTCAAGAGTTTAAGCGAAGTATCTTCCGGCTTTAGTAACAAGCGCGGGTGGGGCCAATAGGTGATAACTACCGTTTCGCCACCACTTTTCTCAGCCACATCTTTTAGTCGCGCCAGAATCTTCTGGTGACCGAGATGCACACCATCAAATGTTCCACTCGTAACCACTGCATTGGTCAGGCGGGTAAAGTCGTCTATTTGATGATAGATTCTCATGATACAGTAGGGGTCACACCCGGCCTTTCTACAGCCTCCACAGAAATAGAATCTTCCAATCGGAATGCACCAATGCGTGTGCGCACCAGTTCACTCAGGTAAGCTCCTACACCCAATTCTTGGCCAAAGTCGCGGGCAATACTTCGAATGTAAGTGCCTTTCGAACAAACGATTCGAAATCGCACCACTGGTTTTTCAATAGCAGTAATTGTAAACTCTGAAACAGAAACTTCCCGGGGTGGCAAGATCAATTCCTGTCCCTTGCGGGCAAATTTATAGGCACGTTTGCCATCTACTTTGATAGCCGAGTGAATCGGTGGAACTTGTTGGATGGTTCCGATGAATTTTTGAGTCGCTTCGCGGATTGCCGTTTCGGTAATGCCGGAGACATCTACGGGTTCGGTTGGGGGTGTTTCCAGATCGCTGGAAGCGGTTGTTTGCCCGATAGTAAACGAACCTGTGTATTCTTTTTCCTGCGCCTGAAACTCTTCAATGCGCTTGGTCATTTTTCCGGTACAAATAATGAGTAAACCTGTCGCCAACGGATCCAAGGTGCCGGCATGGCCTACCTTTTTGGTTTGAAGCCGATAACGCAGTTTATTGACCACGTCAAAGGAAGTCCACTTGAGTGGCTTGTTGATGAGCAAAACGCTGCCTTCTGCCGCTTCCATTACACGATCGACAATTGTATGCCCATCCACGAAAGGATCAACAGAATCGATCCTAGAATAATCCGGTAATAACCGAATACTTTGAAGCCGTTTTTCGTAAGGAAGGCTATGAAGGATTTGATGGCCAACATCCCCACCACAAAGGCCACCACATTACCAATGGCCAGCGTGGTTAGTTCGGCAGTGCCAAAGGTGTTTCCTTCTTTATAAAAGCTAAATAGCTTGTACGCAGTGGCTGCAAACATAGTAGGCACAGCCAGGAAAAATGAGAACTCAGCCGCCATTTTTTTGGTGAGGCCTTGTGTTAATCCACCAATGATGGTAGCTGCAGATCGCGAAACTCCCGGTATCATCGCGATAGTTTGAAAGAAACCTATTTTAAGGGCAACCGGGTACGATACTGTTTGTTCACCCGCTTCTTCTGTTTTTTTGAAGAGTTTATCGATGAACAAAAACAGAATCCCGCCAAGGATTAAAGTGATAGCAACTACATCCACCCGCTCTAATAAGGCATCAATTTTCTTGTTAAATAGAAATCCCAAAATAGCAGCAGGGATAAATGCGACCACGAGCTTGAAATAGAAATCAAAGGTTTGAAAGAAGCGCTTCCAGTAAAGCACCACCACCGATGCGATAGCACCTAATTGAATAGCCACCGTAAATGTTTTAGTAAATGGATCAGAAGCAATTCCCATCAAGGAAGATGCGATGATCATATGTCCGGTAGAAGAGACTGGCAAAAACTCCGTAAGTCCCTCTACGATCGCGAGAATGATTGCCTCCCAAATTGACATGGGTTATTTGCTTTCTTTGGGCGTATGCAGAATGGCAAAGATTTCCAGTACGAAACCGGTCAATACAATGAGTGGCCCAAGTGTTAAGCCTAAAAAACCGAAACCGTGCTTTTCATTGTCCATGGCCATAATGGTGAAGCCAATGATTAGCGTGACGATGCCCGCGATCATCAACTGGTAATTCTTCTTGCCGAAAGGTAATTTGCTCATGTTAAAATAATTCGTCTAAAGATAAGCGTAAATACTTTGCCACCGCCCGGTAGGTGCTGGTAACAGCTACTACCATCCCCAAAATCAGAAGCGATCCGCCAAGCAAATAAAGTCGACTGGTGTTTTGTATTAAATCAAGGTCGGCAATTCGCTGAGTAGTAAATGAAACCAACAAATAGAGTAGGAGGCAAGCAATTAGTCCGGCTAATGCCCCATGCCACATAGCCTGAAACAGGAATGGGCGCTGAATAAACCATTTTTTAGCGCCTACCAATTGCATGCTGCGAATAATAAACCGCTGGGAGAAAAGAGCCAGACGCACTGTATTATTGATCAGGAGTACCACAGTTAGTAACAACAAAGCAACCAACCCCATCAATACCAGCCCGATTTTAGTTACATTTTCATTGATCGATTCAATCACATTTTCAACATAATACACTTGAAATACGCCATCTAGTTTTTCAGTATCTTTTTTGATTTTAGCCAGACTGACTTTGTCATGGTAAGCTGGGTCAATCCGAACCAAATAGGCATCACGCAATGGATTTTCACCTAAGAACTTTTTAAAATCCTCCCCGGTTTCGCGAATGAATTCTTTCGCGGCTGATTCCTTCGATACAAATTGAAGGGCACCCTCGGCAGCTGCCTTGGATACGAAATAAGATGACTTTAATCGTTGTTGAATTTTGTTGACTTGATCTTTGGAGAGCTGATTTTTTAAATAGACCTGAATCTTTACATTCTCTCGCACGGTGCGCTCCAATTCTTTGGAATAGATGACCAATGTGCCAAACACGCCAATGGCAAAGAGAGCCAGCGTAATGCTAAAAACGACACTCACGTATGGATAGCTTCCCAGTTTCTTCTTTCTGAATTTTGACTTGCCTGCTTCCATAGGCTGCAAATATAATAAAAAGAAACCCTCTCGGTAGGAGAGGGTTTCGAACCTTTAAACCTGAAAATCCAAAATTATCGACTCTTGTATTCCTTCAATTTGCTGATCAACGCTTGATTTTGAATGGCTTCCAACGCGGTGATAGTCGTTGCTTTTTCATTGAGCGAATAGTAACTGTCTTTGTAGAATAAAAACACGGAGTGTGATTCGCCATTGATCTCCAGGATTTCATACAATCCTTTATCGAAAGTGCCGTACAAAAACAACTTGCCTTGGTTAAATTGGTAATGGAAAGGATACTTCTTGTTCGTTGCATCCACTTCCACCGCAATATGTGATGGGGTAACGGCACTTTTCACAGCTTCAGCTGCAGGAATAGCGGAGTTGTTGCCATCCGTCATGTCTTTGGTAGGGTCAACCACATCGATTTTAGGCTGCTGAACCGGAGAAACGACTGGTGTTGATTTTTTTACTTCTTTTTGCTCGCTCGCAGGTGCATTTACCTCTTCTTTTGATGGTTGAGGCTCAGCAGTAGGCTCTTCCAAAGGCTCAAAGTCCGCTGGATCTACCTTTTTGATAGAATCTTCCAACGAGGTGGCCATTTTTGGCTTTTCACTGCTATAGTTAAAATAATAGCTGAAGGCAAGAATCATTGCTCCGGCACCTACGATACTAGCCGCCATTCGCATGACGGGTAGACTAAAAGAAACTGGTGCCGATACCGGCACTTGGTTCAGCATCGTTTTTAGCTCAGCCGCTCGGGCTTTGCGCACGCTTTCAATGATTTGTTTTTGCAACTCCACCTCTGCCTTCAAAGCAGGGTCTGTTGCCATTTGATTTTCAAACGCAGCTTTGTCCGAATCACTCAAGCGATTGGTCAAATAGTCGTCCATTAATTCAATGTTACTCATGATGTTTTTAATCTAAAAAATCCTGCTCCGAATATTGAGCCTTCACTAATTCATCCAGTTTTTGTTTGCATTTGTATTTCTTGGTCTTGGCAGTATCCGTGTTGGCGAATCCCAATTTTTCGGCTATTTCCTGCATCGACATCTCATCAAAATAGTAATACATCAAAACCTTTCTACACGTATCACCGAGTTGATCGAGGCACTTGGCCATGATCTTTTCTCGTTCCGGGCTATCCATATCAATGGATATTGGCGTATCCTTTTCTTCATTCGAAAGTCGTTTCTTTCGATCGAGCTCTTTTCTCCACAGATTTTGGCAAATGCTATAGATGAAGGTGCTCATTTTTGAAGTAAGAATCAGATTTCCTGATCTTGCCTTCTGCCAGAATACAACCAGTGCATCCTGATAGACGTCTCTCGCTTCTTCTTCGGTACCGCTGTTCGAGATCACCAGTTTGGTCATCATGCGGTAGTACTTCTTGTAGATTAACTCCAGGGCTTTTTCATCCCCTTTGGTAATCCTCTCAAAGATTTCCTTTTCGTCAAGCTGAGAACTGGATTTGAATACGCGTAATGCCACAATTGGTAACCTTTAGGTAATAGGATGGGTTGTTTATGCCGTTAAAGTTCACATTTTTTTAGATAAAACAACCTATTGTTACGGTCGTTGCCAGGATTGGGTACGGTAAAACGGGCCTAAGTAACCACGCACTTTTAGCTCATTTCCTTCTACCCATATTTTGCAACGATAAATTTTAGCTACTTCTGGATCGAGGATGTTACCACCCGAATACTCGTCACCCTCTTTTTTCATATCCAGCATGATTTCCATACCGATGATCTTCTTGTTATAGCGGTTGTCGTCTGTAGGGCATTTGTCGCAGATAGGATCAGTTTGTTTCGGATCGGTTGGGAATATTTTAATGATTTTGCCGTATATTTTTCCATCTCGCTCGGTAATCTCAATGATCGATTTCGCTTCACCGGTTTTATCATCAATTGATTTCCATTTTCCGAAAACCGTGTTTTGCGCGAAAGCCGATAACGATAGAGTAATGCCTAGTAGGACTAAATAAACCGACCTCATAGATTCTAAATTTTGATTTCTATTGGTGCTAAAAATAGTGATTGACCGCTAAAAATGAAAAAAGCACCGGAAGTTGATTCCGATGCTTCTTGGTATTGTTGATAGACGTGATTATGGTTGTTTTACTTCGCTAACAGGAGTAACCGATTCTATTACAGGTTTTACGTCTGATTTTGCTGTGGCAGGCACTCCTTTTACCAATAGAGGAGCGATTACCAATGCTACAATTGACATCAACTTAATCAAGATGTTCAAAGATGGACCTGAAGTGTCTTTAAATGGATCACCTACAGTATCACCCGTTACAGCAGCTTTATGCGGTTCTGATTTCTTGTAATACATCTGTCCGTTGATTTCTACACCTTCTTCAAAGCTTTTCTTGGCATTATCCCATGCACCACCGGCATTAGATTGGAAAAT
>JAJTHV010000315.1 GCA_021300095.1 Flammeovirgaceae bacterium
AGGTTGCATTTCATTGACACGAATTTTAGGGCCTTGCAAATCTTGCAATAGCGCCACGTTGGTGCCCATCTCTTTGTTGAGCTCGCGCACATAGTTGATCACCTTCAAATGATCTTCATGTTTACCGTGTGAAAAATTCAATCTGAATACATCCACTCCCTCTTTGATTAATGCGTGCAGCATTTCTTTGTTGTTGGAAGCGGGGCCTACCGTGGCTACAATTTTGGTTTTGTTGTACGAGATACGTTCCATGGAAATATTAAAAAATAAAGTAATCCTTCGATTTTAAAGCGCCCAAAGGTATAAAAGCTACCAATTCAACGGAAGGGATATGTCGTAAGACTTCCTGCAAACGATTGCTTTTGCCCGGATCATCACTTTGTGAAAGTAAAATGAAATCATAATGTGGAAATTCGGGTATCAAAACACTTTTTAATTGCTCGGTTTCGATCGGTTTATTTTTAAAAAGTTTGAGCACACTTACCTCGTTGTGAAAGCTGAAATAAGAGAAATTAGCCTCCTGTCCGTTTTTGAATGTAATGGATAAGTCTTTCTCCTTCACCAGTTTCACTTCCAGTGAGTTATTGATCTCCCAGGCCAGCTTATAACCCTTTAAAGGGGATATAATGCCGAGAAGGTCAAAATCGTAGGAATATTCAATATCAAGCCTCTTTTTCTTCATTTTGAAAGGATTGCCAAAAGTACGGAAGCGGACGATCGCTTTTAAAAGTTTGTCAATATTGCGCTAAATCTCTTTATTTGCACCTGATTTTTGAATCCTTAAACCTTATTATCATGTCTGAAATCGCACAAAAAGTAAAACAAATCATCATCGACAAGTTGGGTGTTGAAGAATCTGAAGTAACACCAGAGGCAAGCTTTACCAATGACTTGGGAGCTGATTCGTTGGATACTGTTGAATTAATCATGGAATTCGAGAAAGAATTCAACATTTCCATCCCGGATGATCAAGCTGAAAACATCGCTACCGTTGGTCAGGCGATCAGCTACTTGGAAGAAAACGCTAAAAAATAAGTTTTCGCTGTTTTACGGTTATTATAAACTATGACTTTTAAAAGAGTTGTTATTACAGGGGCGGGTGCACTTACCCCTATCGGAAATACCCTTCGCGAATTTTGGGATGGTTTATCTCAGGGAAAAAGCGGAGCCGCCCCTATTACCAAATTTGATACTACTCTTTTTAAGACCAAGTTTGCCTGTGAGGTAAAAGGCTTTGATGCCGCCAACTTCATGGACCGTAAAGAAGCTCGTAAACTTGATCCGTTTTCTCAGTACGCCATGGTAGCGGCAGATGAAGCTATCAAAGACTCGAACCTTCCATTAGCCGAACTCAATAATGACCGTGTAGGTGTTATTTGGGGTTCGGGCATTGGTGGTCTTTACACCTTTCAGGAAGAAGTTCTTTCTTTTGCTAAAGGCGATGGAACCCCACGTTTCAACCCTTTCTTTATCCCAAAAATGATTCCTGACCTCAGTGCAGGCCATATTTCCATTAAATATGGTTTCCGAGGCCCTAACTTTGTGACGGTATCAGCATGTGCTTCGTCTACCAATGCTATTTATGATGCTTACACCTATTTAAAGTTAGGAAAGGCAGATGTAATGGTATCAGGTGGATCGGAAGCAGCAGTTTGTATTGCCGGAGTTGCCGGTTTCAACGCGCTGAAGGCTCTATCAGAAAGAAATGATTCTCCGGAAACGGCTTCGCGCCCTTACGACAAAGACCGCGATGGTTTTGTATTAGGAGAAGGTGCCGGTGCACTGATTCTGGAAGAATACGAACACGCAAAAAGACGCGGAGCTAAAATTTACGCTGAAATTATTGGCGGGGGCATGTCTTCCGATGCTTATCACATCACCGCTCCGCACCCGGAAGGGGCCGGAATTATTAAAGTGATGGAATATGCACTAGAGGAAGCCGGAATTAAGCCCGAAGACGTAGATTACATCAACACACACGGAACTTCCACTCCGCTAGGTGACATTGGCGAAATCAAAGCCATTCAAAAAGTATTTGGCGAACACGCCTACAAGCTGAATATAAGCTCTACGAAATCAATGACCGGTCACTTATTGGGTGCTGCTGGAGCTATTGAAACGATTGCCTGTTTGTTAGCCATCAACGAAGGCATTGTACCTCCTACCATCAACCACTTTACGGATGATGATGAGCTAGACCCTCGTTTGAATTTAACCTTCAACAAGGCACAGAAGCGAGAAGTGAAAGTGGCGCTCAGCAATACATTTGGCTTTGGCGGTCACAATTTCTCGGTGCTCTTGAAAAAATTTGAGTAAGCACTAATCTGTGTGGAACTTACTCACCTTACCCAAACGAAACTCTCAAGAAGATAAAAAGCTGATTACGGCCATAAAAACAATTGCCGGATTTGCACCTTCTAATCTCTCTTTATACAGATTAGCTACTTTGCATAGCTCCAAATCGAAAGAAATGGACGGCTATCGTGAATCCAATGAACGCTTAGAATATTTAGGTGATGCCATTCTGGGGGCAGCTGTAGCGGATTATCTCTTTAAAAAATATCCATTCAAAGACGAAGGCTTCCTTACAGAGATTCGATCGAGAATCGTGAATCGCGAATCACTGAATAACCTGGCGCGCAAAGTGGGCATCGGTTCAATTGTTCGTTTCGATCAGAAAAATACCCAACTCAAGCACGTCATCTTAGGGAATACTTTAGAAGCACTGATTGGCGCCATTTACCTGGATAAAGGATACTTGCGCACCAAAAAGTTTGTTATCGATAAACTTATTCAGCCTTATTTTGATTTAGAAGTAGTGGTCAGTTCCAACTCCAATCATAAAAGCAAATTGATTGAATGGGGGCAGCGCGAAGGCAAAGACGTGCGCTTTGAATTGGTGATGGCCAAACCGGCCGGCAGCAACAGCAAAGAATTTGCCATCCAGGTATTTGTGAATGATGAGCCGTATGGCTTGGGGCACGGCTTCAATAAGAAAAAAGCAGAACAAAGTGCTGCCGAAAAAACGTGTGCTGCATTGCAACTTTAACGTCTTGAACCAAAAAATTCCGGCCGGGTCAAAAAATCTGTACATTTACAAAGAATCATCCCTTAAATTACCATGCAAGACAACTTGATTATCATGGGAATCAACGCTCCAAAAGAACATCAAGCCATTATCACACAACTGATTCATGGTCTTGCCGATCTTTACCTAAAAGATAAAACGCAACTCTTCCCCTATCCCGAAACCATGATTGACGAGGGGCAGACGAGTCCCGCACCGGATATTTTACTCTACCATCATTTACTCGATAAAACAGTCGCTATTATAGAGGTAACTCATTCTGTAGGTATTAAAAAGGACAGCACTAAAGTATTTAATCTTATCAAAGATTACGAAGTAGAGGAAGGTTTTGTGTACGACTACAAAAAAAATGTGTGGTATACCGTTGATAAAGAATCCGGCCATATTTCTGAGTCATCCTTCTGCCATGCACTAAACATTCATCTCGATAGCCTTTTGACCATTCCTCCACGAAAGAAAGCTCATTAACGAGAAATCTTTTATCAAAGGCACTTGTTGATAAGTGCATAATTTAGCTCATGATCCGACTTTTAAAAATTGGAGGCGCTACTGTCAATCAAACTCCGTTTGACTGGAACAATAACATCAAAAATATCAGTGATGCAATTCGCCAAGCACGACAAGAAGGAGTAATTATTCTTTGCTTACCGGAACTTTGCCTGACCGGCTACGGATGTGAAGATCTTTTCTTGAGCGATTGGCTAGCCGCCAAAGCCTGGAAACATTTGCAAGAAATTATTCCGATTTGTGAAAACATCACGGTGAGCGTAGGCTTGCCCATTCGCATCAAAGGAATCACCTACAACGGTGCTTGTGTGATTTCCAATCAAAAAATACTAGGAATCACCCTCAAACAAAACCTCGCCAAAGATGGCGTACACTACGAACCTCGTTGGTTTGAAGCTTGGCCTAGCGGTGCCACCGAACAAATTGAGATCGAGGGACAAACTGTTTCAGTGGGAGATTTAATGTATGAAGTGCAAGGCATTCGCTTTGGCTTTGAAATATGCGAAGATGCGTGGCGCAAAGAAAAACGCCCCGGCTACCAACTTTTTGCGCGGGGAGTCGATTTGATTTTGAACCCCAGTGCCAGCCATTTTGCAATGGGCAAAAGCACCCTCCGCGAAAGCGAAGTGGTGATAGGCGGCTCTGAAAAATTTAAATGTGCCTATGTATTCACGAATCTGCTGGGCAACGAAGCAGGCCGCATGATTTACGATGGCGATATCATCTTCGCGCAGAATGGCCGGTTGCTAAAACTTAACAACCGGTTATCGTTTCAATCGGTCAATGTGCAAGTGTGTAAAATCAATTTTGACGAACCGGAGTTAACCAAAGCACATCCGCTCACCGACAACAAAGAACGCAACCGAGAAATGGCCGATGCTGCTTCGTTGGCTTTGTTTGACTACGTGCGCAAGAGTAAAGCAAAAGGCTTTGTGCTGAGTTTGAGTGGTGGTGCCGACTCTTCTTTATGTGCTGTATTGGTAGCGGAGATGGTAAACAGAGGTGTACGTGAATTAGGTTATGAAAAATTTTGTTCGATGGTGGGCATTGCGCCTTTAACGGATTCAAAAGAAATAACAGGTAAGCTACTCACGTGTGCCTATCAAGGAACGGTCAATTCATCAGACAAAACACTGGAAGCTGCTCAAGAACTGGCGCTCTCACTCGGTGCAGCATTTCATCACTGGCTGATTGACGATCAGGTAAATCACTATGAGCGATCCATTGAGTCTGTCATTGGCAGACCACTTACGTGGGAACAAGATGATATAGCACGCCAAAACATACAGGCCCGAACTCGGTCGCCCATTATCTGGATGTTGGCGAATGTAAACCGGGCTGTTCTGCTCACCACCTCTAATCGAAGCGAAGGTGATGTAGGTTATGCTACCATGGATGGCGACACCAGTGGCAGCCTTGCCCCAATTGCCGGACTGGATAAACCCTTTATCATTCAATGGCTGAAATGGGCCGAAAAAGAATTGGGATATGCCGGGCTTCGGTATGTCAACAACCTGCAACCCACGGCTGAGCTGCGCCCGCAAGAGCGAGCCCAAACCGATGAAAAAGATTTGATGCCTTACACTTTACTAGTGAATATCGAGCGACTGGCTATTTATGAAAGGCGGTCACCTGTTGAAGTGTATACCATTTTATCAAAAGGCCAAGCCGATCCGTCATTAAAAGAATATGTAAAGAAATTCTATCGCCTGTGGTCTGCTAACCAGTGGAAACGCGAGCGGCTAGCTCCTTCGTTTCATTTAGATGATTTGAATGTCGATCCACGCAGTTGGTGCCGCTTCCCGATACTGTCTGGTAGCTTTGCAGAAGAATTAGACGAGTTAGACAACATACGCTAACCGCTTTTTAAGCGTTGAAATAGTACCCGTTTCTTTGAACAAATAGAAACTAGAGGTATGGTGGTAATCGCGTATCTTTACCCACAAATATTCAATCGTCAATTAATTATTACAACGATCAATTTGA
>JAJTHV010000189.1 GCA_021300095.1 Flammeovirgaceae bacterium
ATGTGTTGCGCGCGGTTAATACGTACGCACCCAATTATGGATTTAATGGCTATCAGGAAACAACGGCTGATCAGTTTATCCACGAGGGAGAGGTCATTTCCTTCGGAGAAACCACGTGGGATGTTCTCTTTTTGCCAGGCCACGCGCCCGGGCATGTAGGCTTTTACGACAAAAAGGAAGGGGTCATTTTTAGTGGTGATGTTTTATTCGATGGAAGTATTGGTCGCACGGATTTACCTGGTGGCGATTATGATACGCTGATACAAAGTATACGCGAAAAGATGTTTGCCTTGCCCAACGAAGTAATTGTTTATTGTGGTCATGGAGCCACCACCACCATTGGCAAAGAAAAACAGTCCAATCCCTACTGCGGGGTGCACGCAATGATGTAAGTTTGTTGTCGTCCCATTTTGATAGCTATCATGAATTTAAAGAGACACGTTCCCAATTTTCTCACTTGCTGTAATCTGGTTTGCGGCTGTTTTGGAATTGTATTTTGCCTGGAAGGAAGAGCCATGCCTGCCGCCTATTTTGTATGGGCTGCCGCAGTATTTGATTTTTTCGATGGCTTCGCGGCACGGATGCTGAAAGTAAGTTCTCCGATTGGCAAAGAACTCGATTCATTGGCAGACATGGTCAGTTTCGGATTGTTACCCTCTCTTGTCATGTATAAGATGTTGATGGGTGTAAGCAACAGCAATTGGGTTCCATTTGTAGCCTTTTTAATTGCCGTTGGTGCGGCTCTTCGCCTAGCCATTTTTAATGTAGACGAAACTCAGAGCGATTCTTTCAAAGGACTAAACACACCTTCCAATACATTATTTATCACCTCATTGCCCCTGTTAGGCAGCAGCCTGAGTACATGGGTACAAACCGAGTGGGTATTATTGGGAATTACCATTATTTTTTCTTGGTTGATGGTTTCACCCATTCGCTTTTTTGCATTTAAATTCAAGAACTTTAGCTGGGGAGATAACAAAATACGGTTTACCTTTCTTGCCGCATCTGTATTGTTGTTGGTGATCTTTCAGGTAAGCGCCATTCCCTTTATTATACTATTATACATCGCCTCATCGTTATTGGATGGCCTTGTTGGATTCGAAAAGAAATAACGTGAAAATCGGTAGTACAATATTTGGTTGCATGCTCATCTTTTGCCTGGGGATCAAAACCTTGGCCCAGAACAATTCTGTGCTATCCACCGGCACATGGGCGAAAGTATCGGTTTCCGGAGACGGAGTCTACAAACTCAATACGGATTTTTTACGAAAAGCCGGATTCAATACGGATCAACTAGATCCTCGCAACATAAAAATTTTCAGTGGTTACAACAGTATGCTGCCACAGCCCAACAGCAAACCACGCCCACAAGATCTGGTCGAAACTGCGATCTTCATCTCCGGTGAAAGCGATGGAAAATGGAATGGCGAAGATTTTATTTTATTCTACGCACAAGGGCCCGATGCCTATTCTTTCAATCCCCAACGTGAAATTTTCAAGTACGAAAACAATTTATTCACCGATAAGAATTTTTATTACATCACTGTAGGTACTACCTCCGGCAAGCGTATTACTAACAGCGAAAATGTAAATGGCACTTTTCCGCTCATTCAGCAGTTTGATGATTTTTCTTTCTTTGAATCAGAGAAATACAATGTTTTAAAATCAGGACGCCAGTGGTTTGGCGAGCAGTTCGATACCAATACGGAGGCCATTGTGCGATTTGAAATTTCCGGAATTGTGCCCAATACAAATGTGCGCTTGATCAGTCATGTCATGGCGCAATCCATCAGCGATTGTTCCTTTAAAGTTAGTTACAATGGCGTGGCCGCCATCGATCAGTCTATCAGCGCCATTCCAAATACACAGTATGGCATCAAAGGAAAAATAAAAGCGGATACAGTGACTCTGAATTCAACTACCATAAAAGCTGCCCTGCAAAATACACAAGACATCAAGTATCAATTTACCCGGGGAACTACCCCAGGCCTATCCATTGGCTACCTTGACTTCTTACTTTTCAGTTATAAGCGCCAACTGCAATTGTATGGATCACAAACAGGATTCATTTCAGGCGAGAGTTTGAATCAGCCGACTTCCACTTTTGTAATTTCATCAGCCGACTCAAAATCACTTGTTTGGGATGTAACCGATCCTGTATCCTCAAAAGTGCAAACGGCCTCGCTGACAGGTACCCAGCTTCGATTTTCAACAGCAACAGGTAATCTTAAAAAATTTATAGTATTCAATCCAGATAAGATTGAATTTCCAGCTTTAGAAGGAAATGTTGCCAACCAAAATCTTCAGGCGCTGCCAACCACTTCGTTACTCATTATCACACATCCTCTATTTAAAAGCGAAGCCGATCGCCTAGCTGCGCACCGTCAATCACACACCGGAATTACAGTTTCGGTCGTAACAACCGAACAAGTTTATAATGAGTTTTCAGCAGGCAAACCTGACTTTACAGCTCTGCGCGATTTCATTCGGTATCAATACAAAAAGTCAGGCTCCCAACTACAGAATGTGCTTTTGTTTGGGCGCGGATCATACGACTATCAAAATCGGGTGCTGGGCAATACGAACTATGTGCCCGTATATGAATCCATGAACTCATTGAGTCCGCTGGAGACGTATTCATCCGATGATTATTTCGTACTCTTGGAAGATCACGAAGGTGCATGGGAAGAAAATCCGGCTGTGAATAGCACCATCGACATCGGCATTGGCCGTCTGCCGGTAAAAAAAGTGGAAGAAGCGAAAGTGGTTGTGGACAAATTGATTCAATACGACACCGACCCAAAAGCAAAAGGTGCCTGGAGAAAAAATATTTTGTTCGTTGCCGATGATGGTAATGGCGTGCTTCACCAATCGCAGGCCGATGCGTTAGCTACTACCATTGATCAGATATATGGTTCTTTTGAAGCACGCAGGATGTTCCTCGGTTCTTATCAGCAGATCACCAATCCTTCCGGCCAATATAGCCCCGAGGCTACCAAAGCTTTGAATATGGCTATGCAAGACGGATACGGGATCGTTAACTATACAGGACATGGATCTGAAAAGATTTGGATGCAAGAACAAGTGCTAACGGAAAGCACTGTTTTAGAATCAACCAACGGCCCGCGCTATCCGCTCTTCGTAACAGCTACTTGTGAGTTTGGAAGAAATGACGATCCGTTTATCACGTCTACAGCGGAACGGATTTTAACGACACCCAAAGGAGGAGGCATTGGTTTGGTATCGACTGCACGCCCGGTAAATTCGTTCACCAATTTCAATCTTAATAATGCCTTTTACAATGCATTGTTTAAGCAAGTAAATGGTCGCTACCGCGACTTGGGCAGTGTTTTCAAAGACACCAAAAACAACAGCATATTCGGAACGGCTAATCGCAATTTTGCATTGCTCGGAGATCCTTCACTCTCTCTATTTGGTGAGGTTCAAAATGTGGTGATTAAAAGTATTTCCACATCCAATAATGCAAGCAATCTCCAGCCGCTTACCGAGATTACATTGACGGGAGAAGTGCAAAAAAACGAAACTGTTTCTTCTTCCTTTACGGGAAATGTAAATGTGGTTTTACTCGATCAGCCTCAAAACCTTACAACGATTGACGATCCTGAAGAAAATGCAAATCCGCCCGCTCCGGCCTATGCTTATCAAGAAAGATCCAACAAACTTTTTGATGGCAATGCAACAGTTACCAATGGCACTTTTCAAATAAAATTCACATTAACAAAAAATGTAAATGTGCTTCCCGGAAAAGGTAAGTTCAGTTTTTATGCGAAGTCCAACCAGGACGAAAACGCACTCGGCTATTCCACCACATTTAATGTGGGCGGACCTGAAGCACCGGCAGGAACGGATACCACACCTCCGGAAGTTCGCTTATTCCTTGGCGACACTACGTTTCTTGCCGGAGGTATCGCAGCTGCTAATACTAAATTAGTTGCCATACTAAATGATGTAAGTGGAATAAACATTTCATCCATTGATCCTCAACATTCAATGAAAGCAGTACTTGATGGAACGCAGGAGTTTATCGTTAATAATTACTATCAAACATTTAACGACAATACAACCAAAGGACTGGTTGTATTCCCGATCAATGGTCTTGCAAAAGGCAAACACACATTGTCTTTGTCCGCCTCAGATAGTTATAATAACCGAACCGAAAAGCAAGTTGATTTTGTAGTGAGTGAGGGTAATGGCATTGAAGTGAATCAACTCGCCAACTATCCTAATCCGGTCGATTCTAAAACGAATTTCTGGTTTACGCACAATCGACCGGGAGAAGATCTGGAGGCAACGCTTGTCATCTATAATCTGACCGGTCAGGTGGTGCTGAGTCAGAACTACACCATTTCTGAAAGTCAATATTTAGTTACATTGCCTGAATGGGAGATCGATAATGCTGAAGGAAGAAAACCCGGCCCCGGATTATACATTGCACGCCTATTTGTTCGTTCCTTGCTGGATGGCTCAAATAATGAGAAAAATGCCAAGTTTATTTTAACGAATTAGTTACCTTTAAAGCGAGAATACTCAGTATGAACAAGTTACGATTTTTGGTATTGATCTCTTCTGCTATCGGCAGTTTTGCAGCATATAGTCAACCCAGTGGTGGCGGTGGAGTCATCATTGGGCAAGATTTAAATAATAAAAGCATAACCACTGCAGTGCCCTTTTTGGGAATAACTCCAGATTCGCGTGCTGCCGGTATGGGCGATGCAGGTGTAGCCACCTCGCCTGATGCTAATTCTGCCTATTGGAATGCCGCGAAACTGGCATTCATCGATCAAGGTTATGGCGGATCGCTTTCCTACACTCCTTGGTTAGGAAAGATCATCAACGATATGCGTTTGGTTCACTTATCAGGATTCTACAAAATCAATCGCGAAGAAACGGTAGGAGCCAGCTTGAAGTATTTTGATTTGGGTGACATAGAATTGCGTGATGTGAATAACAATCCGAACGGTCGCTACAACCCACGTGAGATGGCTTTTGACGTGACTTACTCCCGTCTATTGACCGATCACTTCAGCATTGGTGGATCATTGCGATACATCTATTCCAACTTGGTTGGTTCGTTTCAAGGTTCAGATGCCGGATCAGCACATTCCGTAGCTGTGGATTTGGGGGTATTCTATACAAAACCCTTCGAGTCAAAAAATGCCACTCTTTCATTAGGCGCAGCCATCAATAACATTGGAGCAAAAGTTTCTTACACAGATCCCAACAACTCAGATTTCATCCCTACCAACTTGCGCTTAGGAGCTGCTTATAAAATGGATCTCAATCCTTTGAACAGCTTAACCTTTGCGTTGGACTTCAATAAACTGATGGTGCCCAGCCCTTCGGGAGTGGTTGGCAGCAGTCGCAAAAAGCCATTATTGGAAGGAATCTTTGGTTCATTCTCTGATGCTCCAGGAGGCTTCAGCGAAGAACTTTCTGAGATTACTATTTCCAGCGGAATCGAATATTGGTATAACAACACCTTCGCGGGGCGTTTAGGTTATTTTTATGAGGATCAATCGAAAGGAAACAGAAAATATCTAACTGCCGGTGTTGGTTTTAAGTATGACAAGTTTGTGCTCGATATAGCTTATTTGATTCCTACTAACAAGCGTGAAAATGCGTTAGCAGAGACCATCCGCTTTAGCATCATGTATGTCTTCCCTACCAAAGCCAAAGAGGAAGAATCTGTAACCGATTAATTCGTGCTCGACAGAAAAAGCCCTCCACCTTTCGCAAAAGAATTTTCTTTTGACTTACCCTCACCTATTCGCCTGCAAGTAGGAAATGGAATTGATCTTCTTTGGGTAAAGGGATCCAAAGACATCATCAAACTCGATTTTATTTTTCAAGCCGGGAAATGGTACGAGCCCAAGCCGGGCATTGCCTATTTCACGGCTCATATGTTAGAAAAGGGAACAGCTAATTATTCAGCCGCTCAAATTTCTGAAATCATCGATTACCACGGGGCGCAACTTGAAATTTCTGCCGGTGCCGATTTCGTTTCGATCTCGCTATACAGCCTCTCGAAAAATTTGAGATTGATTCTTCCATTGTTGATGGAGCTTCTGCAATCGCCTGTTTTCCCGTCAGATGAATTGGAATTGCTCTTGTCCATCTATTCACAAAACCTGAAGGTCAATCACCAAAAGACGAGCTTTGTGGCAGGTAAGTTATTGGCCAAAAGTATTTTCGGAGCCCAACACCCATATGGAAAGTCGGCAGAAGAAAGCGATTTGAAGAATATCTCCCGCGAAGATTTAGTGCACTATCATACTGAGCGATTTGTTCCGTTCTCCATCTTCTTAACAGGAGATTTATCCAATGAAGAAATGGCCTGGCTTCAGCAATCGCTCGCGCCACTCAAATCTTCTTTCAGAAATCAAGCGGTTTCCAAACCTGTAGAATCAGTCGAGACTAAAAAGGTCATTGCAAAAAAAGAAGGAAGTGTGCAGGCTTCACTACGAATGGGTAAAATGTCAATTACCAGGGCTGACAATGATTATGCGGGTTTCTTGTTGCTAAATCACATCTTGGGCGGATACTTTGGTTCACGCCTGATGAAAAACATTCGTGAGGAAAAAGGGCTTACGTACGGAATTTATTCTTCGTTATCGCCTAATCTGCATCATTCATCATTTTCAATTGGTGCGGATGTCAACATTGACAAATGCGATGAGACACTTCGTGAAATTGGAAATGAACTGACACGGTTGCAAAAGGAATTGATTTCGGAAGAAGAATTAGTAGTAGCCAAGAATCATTTTTTAGGAAGCTTGCAACTGGAAGTTTCGAATCCGTTCTCTGTAACAGAAAAGTTAAAGACAATTCACTTGTTTGATTTGCCGTCTGATTTTTATGTGCACCTTTTTAATCGTATCGGGAAAACGCAAGTCAACGATTTACAGATAATGGCTCAAAAGCACTTTGTCTTAGACGATTTTTTTACTGTGCAGGTAGGCTGAAAAGGAAAGACTTTCGCTAGGATGCCCTCTTGAATACCTCGGTCTCCAACCGATGGATACGGTCACCAAAATCAGCCAACTTCATTACCGATAATCGTAATTCGTTAATACCCAAATTAGTTTTTGTCTGCTCATTTTCCAATCGGCCTGTACGAGTATTGAAGTCATCTCGCATACCCTTGATTTCGAGGCGCATTTCATGTACTTCCGCCAGTAACTCTGACATTACCTCTATTAACCTTTGTTCATTATTCATGTTCATAAATTTAGTGATTTTTGCTAAAAAATTCACCTCTTCAAAGCCTAGAAGTTCATGTTGGCTAATTTTTCCTAACAACCAAGTTGGTGTTTTCAATTTTACTCAACTCTTTTAATGCATCGCTTTTATAGAGCGTTTCCATTTCAGCTATAGGCTTAGTTTCCTTTGGCGTATAATTGATGTAATCACTAAAACGCACGCCATCGACTACACGGGGATTTATCGATTTACGAAAACGACAATCGGCTTTGCCATCCTCTTGAAATGAGTAGGCCAAGTACCCAATCGTGTAGTCTGATTTGTCAATCCAATAGATAAAAGTATCCTCAAAATCTTCTCCGCCTCCATCTTGCTGAAAAGTAATCTCGATTTTATAGTAGGGATTACCTTGCAACTCTGTTTCGCCTAACCATTTTTTCTTGACCGATGGATCATTCAAACCATAAGGCAGCAAAGCGAAATACAATACCGAATTAACAGAAGCAGTGTATTTTACTTTCATCGTGTCAGGCACTTCTACCAATGTGTCGTTGATTGTTCTGCGAAAGCCTTCATTGTTGACAAAATCATGAATCAGTTGCGTAGAGTCTTTGTCGTTTTTGAAAATTCGTTCATACGAAAATTTTCCACCCTTGCGATTAGCAACATAATGTCTTCCCCTAAAATCAAATTCGATGGTAGAGTTCAAATACAATTCACCCCCTGCTGCTGCAATTGCCTTATCTACGATTTGCTGTGGGTTGTTTTGGTTACAACTGATTAGCAGCAAGCAACTACCTATCACTACCAAAAGTGCTTTATTCATATCAAATGATTTTTGCCAATGCGTTGATATATCGTTCCGGCAATTCGCCTTTAGATGCAATCAAATAATCGTTGTAACTACACGGCACCATAGTATTGCGTAAATAGCGCGCTCCCGGTTTGTGATGCGTAATCTCCATCCACCACTTTTCTGTCACCTTACTTTTGTAGAAGGTGATTGTCTCCGGCTCGGTGGGCATTGATACCACATATTTTAAAAAATCGTTACTCTTAAAACTGGATTCTCCCTTGCGGTGATAATAGCCTTCAATGAAATACCAGATCATAGTCGCAACAACCGATGCAGTTTTTTTATGTGCATCATCGAAAGCGGGATTGTATTCATAAAAACCAGCAGAGCTTAGCTTCTCATTCATGCCGGCATACCAGCAAAGCTGACACGCTTCTTCGCCTGTCAAACCAAACGGTTGGGCGTTGGCATTGCCGGGAGCATCTGCAGATTTGATGGCTGTAATATCAAAAGAAAGTAAGTCTGCATTGCGAATGGCTGGCTCCATCTCCGTGAGGTTGGTTCGCATCTGCCCAATTCGAAATGCCTCAAAATAGAGTTTTTCAAGAATAGCCGAAGCCAATGGATCGATCAGATAAGTTTGGTGTGCTAGGTGTGTGTAGCTGAGCAAATAATTGGGCTCATGCAAAAGTATCTTATGAATATGTTGTTTGGCCGGTGGATTCTCTTTGGCATCTTCTAAATCTAAAAACGCATCGATGTTGAGCAAGCTGATTAACTTCTCCAATTCCTCGTAGCCACGGTATTGTCCGTAATCCAGATCGTGTGAACCACCCAATAAAATTGGCATAACATTATTCTCCAACAAAATCCGGCACACTTCGCTGATGCGGACGTAGGTCTCGTCTAAATCAATGCCGGTATTTAGATTGCCGAGGTCGATGATGCGATAGTTGCCGGTTCCTTTTTTAAGGCGATACAATTTCTTGCGAATCTCATCGGGTGCTTGGGCGCAACCTTGATTGTTGAATGCGCCTCGTTCTTCCTGAATCCCAAATAGGGCAATATGTGCCCCTTTCAATTCAGGCATCTTCTCACCATACACTTTGATGTTTTTAAAGAAAGAATTAGAAGGATATGAATCGGAATAGATCGATTCAGCAACAGGAGAAAAGAGAATGGTTAGATCCATAAGTTTTGTTGGCCTGAACAAAACTATCTTATAAAAAGGGAAATGCCAACCCTTTCTATGTGATGACATTTCGGTCATAAAAAAAGCCCTCCAGATGAAGGGCTTTTATTGGAAAGCTTGAAATGTCTTAACCTCCGAAATCGTCAAAGCGAACGTTTTCTTTTGGAATACCCATGTCGTCCAGCATTTTCAGAACGGCTGCGTTCATCAATGGAGGTCCGCACAAGTAGTATTCAACATCTTCCGGTGCCGGGTGATTCGCCAAATAGTTATCAAATAAGCATTTATGGATGAAGCCTACATAACCATCTGCCTCGCGATCAGCCAAACTCTTTTTCACTTTCCAGTTATCTTCCGGTAGTGGTTCTGACAAAGCGATGTGGAAATTGAAATTCGGGAACTCCTTCTCGATTTTACGGAAATGATCTACGTAGAACAATTCTTTCTTCGAGCGTCCACCATACCAATAAGACACTTTTCGGTTCGTCTTTTCGGTATGAAATAAATGAAAGATTTGGGCACGCAATGGAGCCATACCGGCACCACCGCCTATGTACACCATCTCGCGCTGCGTTTTGTTAATATGGAATTCCCCGTAAGGGCCAGAGATTGTTACTTTATCGCCTGGCTTGCGTGAGAACACATACGAAGAACAGATACCCGGATTCACATCCATCCACTTGTTGTTGGCGCGATCCCAAGGTGGTGTAGCGATACGGATGTTCAACATTACAATATTTCCTTCGGCCGGGTGATTGGCCATCGAATATGCACGGAAGATGGGCTCGTCATTTTTCATTTTCAAGTCCCAAAGCTTGAACTTATCCCAATCTGATTTAAATACATCTGGGTTGGTATGACCCAATTCAGGATGAGGTGTGATATCCATTTTGCTGAATTCCACTTTTAATGTCGGCACATCAATTTGGATATAGCCACCCGCTTCAAAGTTCAGCGTTTCACCGGGAGGAAGTTTTACCACAAACTCTTTAATAAATGTGGATACGTTCTTATTGGAAACCACTTCGCATTCCCACTTTTTGATTCCGAAGATTTCTTCCGGAATGCGAATGTTTAAGTCTTGCTTAACCTTTACCTGGCACCCTAGGCGCACATGCTCTTTTTGCTCGGCACGAGAAAGATGGCCTACCTCAGTTGGCAATACATCGCCTCCACCTGATTCGACCACGCATTTGCACATGGCACAAGTGCCACCGCCACCACAGGCAGAAGGCAAAAATATTTTTTCGTTGGCCAACGTGCTTAAAAGAGAGCTTCCCGCAGAAACGGTGATGGTTTTCTCTCCATTTATGACAATTTTAACTGGGCCGGACTGAACCAACTGCTTTTGCGCAAAGATGAGAAGCGCTACTAGAAGAAGAATTATAGCGGTAAAGGCTACAATGGAGGTAATCGCTAACATAGGCTGTATTTAAAGTCTACAAATATAGGAATCGGGGGTAAAATCCATCAAACCGTTCAAACTTAAAATAGTCTTAAAAAGCAAAAAAGCAGTTCGAAAACTGCTTTTTACTCCAAGTTTGCCAATACTTTCTAGGCAATAGCCAGCTCTTTCTTAGACAATTGATTAACTGCCTGTAAATTCAATTCCGGCGCCAAAATCACACTCACCTCCTCTTTCTTAGAAAGCTCTTGCAATTTCCTCAGCGAGATAGAGCCTGTCATGTACTGAAGGCCATTGCCCTGATACCCGCCTTTGAAGATTTCAAAATCTGCGGGTTTTACTACCGCTTTGTCTTGGAAACTTACTACTGCATCCACAACTGCATCGTTCGAAAATGTAAAATTCTCGCCTTGGGTAAACTTCTTGTATTCGTAGCGATAATCGAACGTTAATGCCGAAATATCTGAAAGAACAGCCGAACCGGTAGGGTAACTTCCAGCACCCTTACCAATAAACACCTGCTTTTCCGCGAAAGCGCCTTCGACCAACACTGCGTTGTACTCGTTGCGGACATTGGCTAGCATGTGATCGGCCGGAATAAATTGAGGGGCCACAAAACCAATGATTTTACCAGCTAGTTTGTACGCTCGCGCCACTAGTTTGATGGTCAGATTATTTTCGCGGGCATATTTTAAATCAACAGCCGAAATTTTGTGAATACCCACATTGATAATTTCTTCAGGCTTCACAAATACACCAAAGGTATGCGCGATGGCGATGGTTAGCTTAAACTTCGGATCGAAGCCTTTTACATCCAATGACGGATCGCTTTCGGCAAAACCCAATTCCTGCGCTTGCTTCAACGCTTCGGCATATCCTTTCTTTTCTTCAAAAACTTTGGTTAGGATGAAATTGGTCGAGCCATTAAAAATACCTTCGATGCTGGTGATCAAATCATTGTCGTAATACTCTTCGAGGTTACGCAAGATCGGAATACTGCCGCACACCGCACCTTCATACAAAACCGAGCGGTCATACTTTTTCTGGAGTTCAAAAATTTCTTTCAGGTTTTCAGCCAGCATGCGTTTGTTGGCTGTTACCACGTGTTTGCCATTGCGCAAAGCAGCCTTCACAATTTCATACGCGGCCGGGGCATCGTCAATCAACTCTACGACAATATCGATTTCTTTGTCGGTGAGAATATCATTTTTGTCAAACGTAAAAATGGCCGAATCTAAAGAGCGTTGTTTCTCCCGATTCTTTACGCAGATTTTTTTTATCTCAGCCTTTACACCGTGAGTTTCGTTGAGCACGTGATACAAGCCTTGCCCCACTACGCCAAACCCAAACAATCCTATTTTTAACTTCTTCTTCATTTCAATTTTACAAGTTTATGTCTTCCAGCGAATCAAAGTCGGTAGAAGACGCTTCGGTTAATACTACTTCTTGTTCTTTTTTAGGCGAGCGCAAAAACTGGTTCACCAGCTTTTTGAATTTCCCAAATTCCACTAAAAATCCATCGTGTCCATACAGCGACTCAATTACATTTAGTTGCGCACCCGGAATATGATGAGCCAAATATTTCTGCTCCCGCAGCGGAAACAATAAATCGCTATCAATGCCAACTACTAATGTACGCGCCTGAATTTGTTTCAACGCCTGCACCACACTGTTTCGATTTCTTCCTACCTGATGACTGTCCATCATTTTGGTGAGGAGCCAGTAGGAATAGGCATTGAATCGACTCGCTAACTTCTGCCCTTGGTAGCGTTGATACGAGCTGGCTCTGAAGTCATCTATTTTCTGATTTTCTTTTTCAGATTGTGTTTCTTCAAACGTTTCGTACGTGCGAAAAGAAATCATGCCCATCGCACGCGCTGCTTTCATTCCCTCCACGCCTGCTCTCACATCATTTTCCTTCCAAGTGGAATCTGCTGCTATGGCCATGCGCTGCGCTTCATTGAAGGCAATACCCCAGGGTGAATGAAAAGCATTACAAGCAATGGCGATCAGGTTATGAAAAACAGTTGGCTGTTGAATCGCCCACTCAAGGGCTTGCTGACCGCCCAATGATCCTCCTATCAGCGTGTGTACTTTGTCAATCCCCAAAGATTCGCGAAGGAGATCGAATGCACGAACCACATCGCGATTGGTGACCAATGGAAAATCATGAAAGAAATTTTTTCCTGATTTCGGATTGATGGAAAGAGGTCCGGTTGACCCATAGCATCCGCCCAATGTATTGGCACAGATGATAAAATAATCACGTGGATCATACGGGCTTCCTTCGGTAAAAAAATCCTTCCACCAATCGGTAAAGTCTGAACTCCCCGTAAGGGCATGACAAACCCATACCACATTGGATTTATCTTTATTCAATTGCCCCAAAGTGGTGTACTTGAGTTGAAAGCCGGGGAGTTTGCTCCCCGACTCTAATTCAAATTCTTCCGAATGATGAAAAATGGATTCTGTTTTTACCATGCTTTATGCTACCAGTTCTTTTTTGAAAGCCTTCTCGAACGCTTGTTGGAAATCAGCTTTGATGTCATCAATGTGTTCTAAACCAACAGATACACGCAGCAACGTAGGCAATACACCGGATGAAATTTGTTCTTCATCTGACAATTGCTGATGCGTGGTAGCCGATGGCTGAATGATCAATGTCTTCGCATCACCCACATTCGCTAGGTGACTTACCAACTTCAGGTTATCCACTAACTGTGTTGTGTTTTCTTTCGTTCCTTTTACTGTGAATGACAGCACAGCGCCAAAGCCATTTTTCAAATATTTTTTGGCCAGCTTGTGGTACGTGCTGCTTGCTAAGCCAGGATAGTTAACGGTTTCAACATTAGGATGCTGCTCTAACCATTGGGCTAGCGCTAATGAATTGTCAACTGCGCGCTGTACGCGGAGTGAAAGAGTTTCCAAACCTTGAATTAATAAGAAGGAATTGAATGGGCTGATGGCCGGACCAAAATCGCGGAGACCTTCTACGCGTGCGCGGATGATGAACGCAATGTTTGGTAAACCGAGTGGGTTTCCTTCACCAAAAATATCCCAGAATTTCAAGCCATGATAGCCTTCGCTTGGCTCGGTAAACTGGCTGAATTTACCATTGCCCCAATTGTAATTTCCACCGTCTACAATTACGCCTCCAATCGAAGTGCCGTGGCCACCAATCCATTTGGTTGCAGACTCCACCACTACGTTGGCACCGTGCTCCAGCGGGCGGAATAAAAATCCACCAGCACCAAATGTATTATCAACGATCAGAGGAAGGTCATGCTTCTTGGCCAAAGCCGCGATTGCTTCGAAATCAGGAATGTTGAAACCGGGATTACCGATGGTTTCGAGATAGATGGCTTTTGTTTTTGCGTTGATCAATTTTTCAAATGCTTCAACCGAGTCACCTTCGGCAAAGCGAACTTCTACGCCCAAGCGTTTGAAGGCTACTTTGAATTGGTTGTAGGTACCTCCATATAAAAAAGAGGTAGACACAAAGTTATCTCCAGCTTGAAGAATGTTGTTGAGTGCAATGAACTGAGCAGCCTGGCCGGAGCTGACTGCCAACGCAGCAACACCACCTTCCAAAGCGGCAACGCGTTTTTCAAAAACATCCGTAGTCGGATTCATAAGGCGCGTGTAAATATTTCCGAATTCTTTCAGTGCAAAAAGATTGGCACCGTGCTGTGAATTTTTGAAAACATATGAAGTAGTTTGATAAATCGGCACGGCACGTGAACCTGTTGTTGGATCTACTTCTTGGCCTGCATGTAATTGGAGTGTTTCGAAACGTAAGCTTGACATATGATAAATGATTTAAATTTTTGAATGATTTTATTATGATTAAAAAATGTATGTGGACATAATCGTAGCCATACCTGTCACCTGGCAGACCTTAGATTAGTTTGTTGCTGGAAGCGGTTCGCTATCGGTTAGCAGCAACAGCCACAACAACACATGTTGCAGCAACAACAATTAAAAATAAATTCGAATCTGGATTTGAGAATCTGCAATCGGAACGATTGCTCAATGGGACGGATGAATGTTTTCATTTTAACACCGGTTTATAGTTCCCCAAAGACCTTCTTCGGGGCAGGACTTAGCACCTTTTTTCTTTCCGATTTGATCGGTTGGAAGGGGTTGCTAGCGTTTCATCGAGCCTGTCTCTCCACGCTTCTTTATAAATCGGCTGGCAAAAAAGCCTTACCGACTATGATGACACAAACGTATACCAACTTAGTAGAGTTTCCAAATGCTTCGTAAAAAATTTGTTAAAAAAGTTAACTCACAACCGTTTGGTTGAGTCAGGAGTTGAAAGGAATGCGTACCACAAAAGCCGATCCTTGATTGGGAACGCTCACAAAATCAATGTCTCCCTGTGTTCGCTCTACTGCTCTCTTTAATATATAGAGACCTAACCCGGAGCCATGATTTTTATCGGTGGCCCGGTAAAACATGTTAAATATATTGCTTTGATGCTCAGGCGGAATGCCTTGTCCATTGTCTTCCACGCGCATGATCACATGGTCGTCATCTTTAAATACAGAAATTTTGATGAACGACTCCACGTTGGTTCGAGAGTACTTAATCGCATTTTCAATCAGGTTCTGTAAAATCGTATTAATGATGGCCCATTCCGATAAAAAATCATAGACACTGATCGACTTTTCAAACTTAACACGTGAAAAATTGGCGAGATAACGACATGAGTCGATACACTCGTTCACTAATTTCTCGAAGTTGATTTTGGTTTTGAGTTTTTCGGTGTTTTTGATTTCCGTCAGGTTAATCAGGCCGATCACAATATCATTCATTCTCACTGCTTGCGAATGATACATATCAAAAATGGCCAGCGACTTCGGGTCTTTGATGTCGAGCTTGACTACATTGTACAAACCGAGCAATGAAGAAATAGGGCCTTTCAAATCGTGCGAAACACGATAAAAAAAAGAATCCAGCTCTGCATTTTTTTTATCTACAATTTCACTTTTCTCTTTCTGCGCTTTCGCCTCATGTTCCAGGGCTTCAATCTTAGAAAGTGCCTCGTAGCTTTTTATGATGTTGTAATTCTCGCTGTTAATCACTTCCTCCTTTTGTAAGAAGTACTTTTCCAGATAGCCCAACGCCAACTGGGTATTCCCCTCCTTTTTCGCTAACGTGTACAAATTAAAGTTGGCTTTGAACGACACCAATTGCACTTTGTACTTTTCGCCCAATTCCAACGCTAGGTTGAAATAGCGATGTGCCTGCTCTAAATTACCCAATCCATGATACGAGATACCCATTTTGTTGTAGGCCATCCCCAAGCCAAGCATATCTTCGGCAGCCGAAAGTACTTCCGTTACCTGCTCCAGATCTGTGAGCGCCTCTTGAAACCGAAGTTGTCGAATAAAAAGTTTGGCGCGACCATATAAAGCATATGCGAGCCCGCGCGTATCGCCACTTTGCGTTTTTAATAAAATGCTTCGCCCGATCACATCATACGCCAATTGCGTTTTGCCTTGCTTGCTGTAAATACCTGACAACGGATTAAGCGCATTGGACTCCAGACTAATATCATCTACCTGACGGCTCGCTTCAATGGAATTTTCATACGATTCAATGGCTTTTTCATGGTCATTGAAGTATTCGTAAATGGTGCCCATACTTTTCAGCGTTCGAGCCTGATTATGATAGTCACCCAACTGGCGATAAGCTGCCAGACAGTGTGAAAGTTCAATTAATCCCTGATGGTATTTATTGGTTCGGTAGTAGATACCACCAATATTGTAACGGGCATCGGCAATGCCCTTGATGTTTTGCTTTTGTTCAAAGTACCGAAGTGCCTGCATAGAAAACTTTTCGGCAATTTCGAATTCGCCCCGAATGAGGTGGAATAGCCCTAATAAGTTTTCAGCTTTAGCAATACCCTCCTCGTATTTTAATTCCTGAAAGTTCTGTAGCGCTTTTTGCGCCATCTGTAGGCTTCGAACCAAGTCTTGACCACGTAGGTCGTATGCTTTTTTTAACTAGCTTTCCAAATCCAGTATAAGCGTAGGGGATTGCGCCTTAACTTCGTGCATAGTAAGCTGCAAACATAATTAAACTGAAGCAGATTACATCCCCTTACTTTCGATTACCTTATTTAGTAAAGCAATTTGACCAAGATGGTAAATGTCGTGTTGAATAATGCCATGCAATAGCGTGTAGAAAGTGTAACGAAACCGATTACTCGGCACCGGTTCTTCTAATCTCTCCGAAGGGAACTGCCTAACCGCTCGCATCAACGCCTCCTGACTATGTTGCAACTTACTTAAAGTTTCTTGCCAGCTGGCCGATACCGGAAAATTAGTGCGGTCGTTAACATCAAATGCATCATCCCCGAGCAATCGTCTGGTAGCAAATTCCCGCCAACTGATCATATGCTCTACCAACTCGTTGATTGCGTGTGCGTCTCCTACGCGTTGACTGGCCAACTCTGGCTTCACCGATTTCAGAATCTCCATTATAGAAGATCCGTACCACGGCTGCTTTTCAAACGTTTTTTCCAGCAGCCGGGCAATGCGATCAACTTCTGTCATCGCATTTCTAGGTTAGCATTCCTCCATCAACTTGTATTACCTGACCGGTGATGTAAGTAGACATATCGGATGCTAAGAAGATACAAGCGTCCGCCACATCTTCTGGTTTGCCGCCTCGTTTCAGCGGAATGGCATCGCGCCAGCTCTGCACCGTCTTCTCATCCAATTTTCCAGTCATCTCCGTTTCGATAAATCCGGGAGCAATGGCATTGGAGCGGATACCTCTCGAGCCCAACTCCAGTGCGATGGCTTTCGTAAAGCCAATAATACCTGCTTTAGAAGCAGCATAATTCGATTGACCTGCATTGCCCTTTAAACCCACCACCGAAGTCATGTTAATGATCGATCCGGATTTTTGCTTCATCATGGGTTTGCAAGCTGCCTTTACCGTGTTGAAGCACGATTTAAGATTGACCTGCATGATTTTATCCCACGCCTCCTCTGTCATGCGCAGCAATAAATTATCCATGGTAATGCCCGCATTGTTCACCAGAATATCCAGCGATCCAAATTCGGCAACAACATCGTTAATCAATTTATCAGCCTGCGCAAAGTCTGAAGCATCCGAGCGGTATCCTTTGGCTTTGATTCCTTTGGCAGCGAGTTCCGCCTCCAGCGCCTGACCTTGCTCTACACTAGAAAGGTATGTGAACGCCACATTGGCGCCCTGTTCGGCAAATTTAAGTGCGATGGATCGGCCAATGCCTTTGGATGCTCCGGTAACGAGGGCGGTTTTACTCTGAAGTAGTTTCATTTTTTGATCGGTATGTTTAAAAATAAAATTTACAAAATAGTGTATTCGTCAAGTAGATTTCTTTTCGTTAGCCAATGATTATACCAATTGGTAGCAATGCAGCCAGCATTTCTGCGGCCAATAATGCTCGTAACCAAATCATTTTCTTTCAAAACTTTCCGGTTAAATTGGCCCAATCGTCATGCGAAACTAATCTTTTTTCCGCATCAGATTTTGGGTTAATTTTGATCTTTCTGAAATACTTAAATAAATATTTATATGGCGAGTTATGATGTGATTGTAATCGGCTCCGGTCCTGGCGGATATGTGGCTGCAATTCGGGCTTCTCAATTGGGCATGAAAGTGGGAGTGGTAGAAAAAGCGGAGCTGGGTGGAATCTGTTTAAACTGGGGATGTATCCCAACGAAGGCGTTGCTGAAAAGCGCCAATGTGTTCGAATACATTCAACATGCTAAAGACTATGGTATCGATGTAAAAGAAGCTTCGCCTGATATGGCTGCCATGGTGAAGCGTAGCCGCGATGTGGCTGCCGGCATGAGCAAAGGGGTGCAGTTTCTTTTCAAGAAAAATAAGATCGAGCAAATTGCCGGTCATGGTAAGTTGAAAAAAGGCGGCAAGGTAGAAGTGACCGATGCTGCCGGTAAGAAAACCGATTACGATGCCAAGCACATTATCTTAGCCACCGGAGGCAGATCACGTGAATTACCCAACTTAAAATTGGATGGCAAAAAAATTATTGGCTATCGCGAAGCGATGGTTTTGCCGGAACGTCCGCAAAAAATGTTGGTGGTAGGATCAGGTGCGATTGGTGTTGAGTTTGCTTATTTCTATAGCACCATCGGAACCGAGGTGACGATCGTAGAATTTTTGCCGCGCATTGTGCCGGTAGAAGACGAAGAAGTTTCTAAGCAATTGGAAAAATCATTTAAGAAAGCAGGCATCACCATTCACACGAATTCAGAAGTAACAAAAGTTGACACCAGCGGCAAAGGCTGTGTGGCTACGGTGAAAACTCCCAACGGAGAAATAAAAATTGAAACCGATATCGTGTTGTCGGCTGTGGGCGTTACTACCAATCTTGAAAATTTAGGGTTGGAGGAAGTAGGCGTTAAAAATGAAAAAGGAAAAGTGCTGGTAGATGCGTACTACAAAACCAACGTGCCGGGTGTTTATGCTATTGGCGATATTACCAGCGGCCCTGCGTTGGCGCACGTAGCTTCCGCGGAAGGCATTATTTGTGTAGAGAAGATTGCAGGTCAAAATCCGGAGCCGTTGAATTATGGTAACATACCCGGTTGTACGTATTGCTCGCCTGAAATTGCTTCTGTAGGATACACCGAAGAGGCCGCTAAGAAAGCAGGCTACCAAATAAAAGTGGGCAAGTTTCCATTTACTGCTTCAGGTAAGGCGAAAGCTGCCGGTGCGTCAGATGGATTTGTGAAGGTAATTTTTGATGCCAAGTATGGCGAATGGTTAGGTGCTCACATGATTGGTGCGAATGTAACGGAGATGATTGCAGAAGTTGTTTCTGCACGCAAGTTGGAAACTACCGGCCACGATGTCATCAAAACCGTGCATCCACACCCTACCATGAGCGAAGCGATAATGGAAGCGGCCGCTGCGGCTTATGGTGAAGTGATACACTTGTAACTTCTAAATAGTAAGATTTGCAAAAGGCCTTCTATCATGGAAGGCCTTTTCTTTTGATCCCACCATTCGTAAAAAAATAAACTTAGCCCGTTCTTGCGTGTTATATTTAATGTTCCAAAAAACTGCTCACTATCAGCCAAAAAACTACCATACCGGAATCCGAGCTGATCAGCCGACTTAAAAAGAAAGATCGGCAGGCGTTGGAATATCTATATGATCATTATTCAGGGGCAATCTATGGAGCGGTTCTCCGAATCCTTCGCACAGAAGAAATAGCCGAAGAGGTGTTACAGGATATTTTTCTGAAGGTTTGGGATAAAATCGAGCAATATGATGCCTCTAAGGGTAAACTCTTTACCTGGATGATTCAGATTGCCCGAAACTTGGCTATCGACAAAAGCCGATCCAAAGAAAATTCGAAAGCCAAAAAAACCGATGATATCGATTATCTCGTAGGTACTGTTGACCGACAAGAAAATACAGAAATGGAAGTGGATGCAATTGGCTTGAAAGAGGTTTTACAGAAACTTCCCGTTGAACAGCAGTTTATTGTCAATCAATTGTATTTGAAAGGGTACACGCAATCAGAAGTAGCTGAAGAGTTTAATATTCCGCTCGGCACCGTAAAAACACGGTTGCGGTTGGCCATGAGTGAATTACGATCTTTATTATCCATCGAGTGAACGTAGAAGAATACATATCGTCCGGAATTTTAGAGGCTTACGTCTTAGGCGATCTTTCATTGGAAGAGATGCGCGATGTGGAAGCTAAATTAAAAGTATATCCGGAGCTGAAAGAAGAGCTGGCGAAGATTGAGGCGGCCTCAGAACAATTACTCCTGAAAGCAAGCATTGCACCAAGGGTTTCGGTAAAAACCGCTTTGTTTGAAAAAATAGAATCAGAAAAAGAAATTCGCGTTATACCACTCCGTCAGGAATCTATGATTTGGCGCTATGCGGCTGCGGCTTCGATAGTATTTGGTCTGTTCAGTTCCTTTCTGGCATACACGTATTGGAGCCGCTGGCAGGAAAGTCAATCGAACCTCACTCAGTTACTCGCACAAAATCAACGCATCGCACAAGATTACTCTACGGTGCAAAATCGTTTGGAAGAAATTGAAACGGAAGTAAGAATCACCACCAACCCCGACTTTGAGCGGGTGGTGATGAAGGGAACTCCCAATGCCCCTCAATCAATTGCTTCGGTGTATTGGAATGCCCACACGAAAGAAGTGTATCTGCGCATTCAAAATATGAAAGCGCTTTCCAAAGAAAATCAATATCAACTGTGGGCCATAATTGATGGGAAGCCCGTTGATTGCGGTGTTTTTGATTCTAGTGTTGCCGGATTATTAAAAATGAAAGCGGCTATTCAATTTCCTACCACCTTTGCAGTCACCATCGAACCGCGTGGTGGAAAATCTTCGCCTAGCCTGGAAACCATGCAAGTGGCTGGGAATGTGGCTAAAGTTTAAAAAAATTTCTACTCTGTACGAAATCCAACTCCTATACTCGCCTCGTAAGTAAAAGTGAACGCACCCGATTGGATGCGTGCCAGTAAGCCTTTAGAGATATGAAGTTGGTGAAGAAACAGTTTGAAGAATTATCGCAGGAGGCCATTGGCCGAGAGTTGGCTATTTCGTCAACTAAATATCATGTGATCGCTGCCTGGGTAGCAATTCTATTCAATCCAATATTTGCCTATACGGATTATATCAATCTGAATGGTTTGTGGCAACATATAGGCATTATCCGTCTGACCATTTCCCTGATTACATTGCTCACTCTTTTTTGGACAAAGAAAGAAACAGGCGCCTCCAATCGAATGGTCATTGTACCGCTGCTGCTGATTTCATTGCAAAATGCGTATACATTTAGTCTAATCACCAACAGCGATGTGTTGGGCCACAACATAAATTACATTGCGCTGCTCATTGGCGCCTCACTTTTTTTGGTAATTCCGATCCGAACATTGATCCTCATTACATTCATTTCAGCTTTAGTAACCACCTTTTCCATTATCGTCAATCCCTTACTGGATGCACGTGTATTTTTAGTGCAAGGAGGGTTCCTTCTCTTGGCGGTGGGCATTTTCATGATCATTGCCATCCGCATGCGTTACAATCTCATGCTCAAAGAAATCAAGGCACGGTTAGCGCTTCTGGCAAGTAATGAAGAGATCAAACGACAAGCCGAGGAAGTGAAGGCAACCAACGAAAATCTTGAAATCATTGTGCGCACACGCACGCAAGACTTGCAACGAAAAAATCAGGCCTTAGAAGAATACGCTTGGATCAATGCCCATAAACTTAGAAGTCCAGTTGCGAGTATACTCGGATTAATGAGTTTGTTAAAGCGGGAAGAAGTAAAACCTGAGTCGAGGATTATTATGAATCATTTGCTGGCTTCCACCGAAAAATTGGATGAAGTGGTAAGCTCCATTACTTCTGCCATTGAACGCGCAGACTATCCTTCCCATCAGAATCAGCCTGAACATCCTACTGAAAAATACTCCGTCTACCATATCTAATTTATCTAATCTCTATTTTTAGCATGACCTCCCCAAAAGAAAACATTCTGATTGATTTGAATGTAACAGCTCCCGATTTTAATCTGATCGACATTTTCGATCGAAACATTCATTTAAAAAGCTATAAAGGCAAACGCGTTTTCATTGGCTTTTTCCGACATGCCGGTTGTCCATTCTGCAATCTCCGCGTACACTCGTTGATGAACATTCGCGAAAAGCTATTGGCTAACAATATGGAAATGATTTTCTTTTTTGAATCAACACGCGAACTGCTTTTAAAAAGTATTTTTCACAAGGAAGTTTCTCCCGTGCCTCTGATTGCTGATCCAACCAAGACTCAGTACTCCATTTATGGAATTGAAAATTCTTTATTGAAGTCTTCCTTCAGTCATCTTACTACCTTTATTCAAACGGCCATTAAAGCGAAGATGAAGCAACTTCCGCTCTATCCGATGGACGGCAACGAATCTTTCTCTACCATGCCCGCTGAATTTCTGTTAGATGAAAATCTAATCATCCGTAAAATTCATTATTCAAAAACATTGAACGACCGGATCTCACTCGATACGATTATTGATTTCTCGATGAAGAAATAAAATCAGAAAGAAATTTAAATCAACCCTGCGCGCATCAATTCTTCGCGTGCTTGGGCGGCTGATTTAAAATGAATGGTGGGAAGGTTGACTGCCTCCGCTCCTAGTACGTTTTTGTGATTATCGTCAATGAAGATCGCTTGCTGCGGATTGATCTGGTAACGATCAAAAAGTATCTGGTAAAATTCCGGAAACGGCTTTCTGGTTTTTTCGATACCCGAAACTACGATGCCGTCAAACCAATGCAGGAAATCGAAATTATCCAGTGCCCACGGAAATGTTTCACCCGACCAGTTGGTGAGTGCGTATAGGCAATACTTTTTTGATTCCTTTATTTCTTTGAGCAAGTCAACCGTTTCATGAATGCGTCCGCCAATCGTTTCCTGCCAGCGTCCGTACCAGGCACGGATGGCTTCTTCATGCTGCGGAAACTGAGTGATCAACTCAGTCGTTGCGTCTTCAAACGAGCGACCGGCATCTTGAAGATCATTCCACTCGGGTGTACAAACATTTTCCAGAAACCAAGTGATTTCCTCTTCCGTCTTAAAAATTTTGCGGTAGAGATAGCGTGGGTTCCAATCAATCAAAACTCCACCTAAATCGAAAATGATGGTATCTACTTTCAAGATTAATTGTTAAAAATGAAACGTGTGGTTGAAGAGTGGTGAGGGAACAGTCGATTGTGTGGTGTCTATTAATTCAAACTTTCCGCTGATCAATTTATAGAGAAGCACATCTTGTGAAGATGGGTCTACAATCCAATATTCAAGAACTCCGAATTGTTCATATAGATCCTTTTTTGTTTTGAGATCATGTTGATTGTTACCTGGAGAAAGAACTTCAATAATCAATTCGGGCACACCGTAATTCGGTTTGTCGTCCAAAATAATCATTGAATTCTGATAACTTACAAAATACAAATCAGGTTGAACCGCATTTACACTCTTATCTAAGTAAAGATCAGAAGGTGAAATAAAAACTTCTCCGAGCTGATTTGCATCTACAAAACTGCTAATCACTTTAAACAATTTGATCAATACTCGCTGGTGTTGGTTGTTAGGCGCTGGTGACATATAGATTTTTCCGTTAATCAATTCAGCCAACGTTCCTTCAGGGAGTATTTTATAAACCTCCATAATGGTTCGGGGCGGTACCGGAATATCAGCAATCATGCAACGAATTTAGTAAATTATTTCCCAAACGCCCATTTCAAAAAAACAGGCATGGCATCGGCCCATGTCTCTATGTTGTGCTGACCGTTTTCTATCTCGTGATAAACAATATCATGAAAAGGGCGATATCCTTTTTTGGTTAACTCTGCAATTAAATCGAGTGTATCGTCAATCGAATCAATCACACCATTTTTATTTCGGTCACTTTGCTCATCAAGCGTACCTGTTTGCAACCAAAACTTAAGATTATCTTTTTTCTTGCCATGCTTAATTTCGTGATGCATGATGCGATCGCGATGATCTGAATAAAAAGGGCTACGACTATCGCGTCTTCGCCACCAAAAAGATCCGCTAAAGGCGCCTACTTTTTCAAAATGTTTCGGATGATTCCAAACGATGTCTACTGCGCTGAGTCCACCCATCGAGCAACCGGCCATCACATGATGATTGGCCTCCAGCGCCACCGGATACTTATATTCCAGATACGGCAGCAACTCGGTGGTGATGTACTGAGTGTAGGCTTTCGCTCTACTTCCACGTTTCAGGTAATCTTTTTTGTTGGCCACGCCATACTCTTGTAAGCGGTCTCCGGCCACCACACCGGCAACAATAATGGGCTCAATAACCTGCTCATTGACCAAATTCTCTACCTGCTCTTTCAGTCGCAGTGCAGACATATCTTGGCCATCATTTAATAAAAGTAGTGGGTATCTTCTGCCCTCTTCAAAATCTGGCAGCAACAAATTGACATCCACATCACGGTTGAGCAGTTTGGAATGTACACCGGCTATTTTTTCTTCACGGTAAGGTATTGGTAAAAGACTTTTCTCTTCTGTTGCTGGCACGGTTTGTCTTTAGCTTTTTTTTGTTGACCTTTAAAAGACGCAAAAGTAAGAATTCTAAAACCAATACAACCTATGCCACACGAACATCTGCACCGCTGGTATTCTCCACGCTTAAGTCAGGATATTGAAGTATTAGCATTTGGTCACCGCGGATACCCGGTTATTCTGTTCCCAACTTCGATGGGGCGCTACTATGAAAACAAAGACTTTAAATTGATCGAAAGCGTCAATTGGTTTTTGGATGAAGGGCTCGTAAAAATTTATTGTGTCGATGGCATTGATCGGCTGAGTTGGTACAACAGATCAATCCATCCGGCCGATCGCATCAAAAATCACATCTGGTATGATTTAATGTTATTGGAAGAACTCGTTCCCTTAGCACAACGTGAAACGGGCGTGCATCGAGTGGCTACTGCGGGTTGCAGCTTTGGCGGCTATCATGCTTCTAATTTTGGATTTAAACATCCGGAAGTTGTAAAATACATTTTCAATATGGGGGCCGCTTTCGACATCAAAGATCAGTTGGATGGTTACTACGATGACAATGCCTATTTCAACAATCCGCCCGATTTTCTTCCTAGCTCTAATAATTCCTTTTTGTGGGATACCTACACCGTGCTCGGCACCGGCACACAGGATATGTGCTGGGATGCCAATGAAAAAATGGCAGCTATCTTAAGGAACAAAGGCATGCACCATTGGCTGGATGTGCGCCCGGGTGCCAACCATGATTGGCCCGTTTGGCGGGACATGTTTCCACACTATTTATCCCTAATTAAATGAGGTTGAGGTCATTTTATATTGCCAAATTGGTGTGTACCTTTAATTGACTTAAATCTAAATTTTTGATCTGCATAAATTAAAATCCATTTATATGAAAAAAATCGGAATACTACATGGCATGGAGCGCTCCTTTCCGGAGGCATTTGTAGAACGTGTCAACAAAATGGGATTGAAGGATATCAAAGCCGAGCCTGTGTTGATTGACATGGTGCAACAAGGTGTGGGCGATGACTATGCCGTAATCATCGATCGCATTTCGCAAGATGTTCCCTTCTACCGGGCTTATTTAAAAAATGCGGCTATCAGCGGAACCGCTGTGATCAACAACCCGTTTTGGTGGAGTGCAGATGAGAAATTTTTCAACAATGCACTTGCCGTAAAAATCGGGGTGCCCGTTCCTAAAACAGTGATCCTTCCCTCGCACGAGCGCCCCACTGATACCAGCGATTCTTCTTTCAGCAATCTAAAGTTCCCACTGAGCTGGGAGAAAATATTTGAACACATCGGTTTTCCAGCCTATATGAAACCACATGCCGGAGGCGGTTGGAAAAGTGTTTACAAACTAAACAACATGGATGATTTCTTTAAAGCCTACAGCGAAACCGGACAGTTGGTGATGATGCTGCAGGAAGAAATCATTTTCGAAGATTATTTTAGATGCTATTGTCTCGGTGGCAAGTATGTGCGCATTATGCAATACGAACCTCGTAATCCGCACCATCTCCGCTACCAGAGTAACAATGGCCCGGCTTCGGCTAAATTATTGAAGCAGGTAAATGATTATGTATTGCAACTATGCCATTCTCTGGGCTATGATTTTAATACCGTAGAGATGGCTGTGCGCAACGGCATTCCATACGCCATTGATTTTTGCAATCCGGCTCCCGATGCCGATATCAAATCAGTAGGACAAGAAAATTTTGATTGGGTGGTTGAACATGCCAGCAAAATGGCAGTTGAACGCGCACAAGCTCAAAAGCCGGGGAAAGATAATTTGACCTGGGGAACTTTTGTGAGAGATGGAGTGGCCAACTTTGAAAGCCATGAAACTTTGGTCACTAAAGTCGAATCAAAAGAAAAACCCAAATCAGAAAAGGCTGTTAAGCCAAAAACAAAAAAATAGTTTAGTTAAAATCTTGACAGAGGTTTTGTGTTTTCAAAATGAAAAAGCAGACATCAATCAAAAGAAAAGCTAAACCAAGAAAGAGCAAGCATGCAAGTCTTATTGCCGAAATCAAACGTTTGGTAGAAGGCGCCAGGCAAAGCATCGTTCAAAAAATCAACACAGAACTACTTATTACCTATTGGAATGTAGGTAAACTTATTGCCCTCAAAGAACAGGAAGAAAATATTGATGAAAAATCAAGCCGGCAATTGATACTAGAGCTTTCAAAGGAATTGACTTTTCTTGTGGGGAAAGGATTTTCTCGCTCAAATTTATTTGCCATGAGGCGTTTCTATCAACTTTACAAAACTGTCCAGACAGTGTCTGGACACGTACCCGTTGAGTTTGTCCAGACAGTGTCTGGACAAACTTCATCGATGCGAAAGAGGAAGATAAAACAAGCGAGCCTTACGCATCTTGGCAAAACTATATCTTTTCAATTGGGATGGTCGCATTATTGCGAGCTCATTAAAGTTGACGATGACCTTGAGCGTAGTTTCTATTTTCATCAGTCTATTCATGAGAACTGGTCAGTAAGAGAACTGCAACGACAAATGGAGACCGCTCTATTCGAACGTATTGCTCTTAGTAAAAGCAAAAAAAGTGTTATGAAGCTAGCGCAGCGTGGGCAACTAGTTACAACCGATGATGATCTGGTAAGAAATCCATATATCCTGGAATTTCTAAATATTCCGGAAAAGTACCATTACTCAGAAAAGCATTTCGAACAAAAGATAATCGATAACCTCCAAAATTTCATTCTCGAACTAGGTAAAGGATTTACTTTTGTAGGAAGACAATTCCGCATCACCATAGATAATACGCACTATCACATAGACCTTGTGTTCTATCACCGTATCTTGAAATGTTTTGTATTGTTTGACTTAAAAGTAAGAGATGTAAAGCACCATGATATTGGTCAGATGAATCTCTATCTGAACTACTTTAAAGCAGAGCAAAATGCGGAAACCGACAACCCTCCTATTGGAATTATTTTAGCAAGACACAAAGGCGAAGTAATGGTAGAATATGCTACGGGAGGAATTTCCAACAAAATATTTGTTTCGAAATATCAACTCTACTTGCCCGATAAGAGAATTCTTCAAAGAAAAATGAGAGAGTTGCTACCCAAAAATGTTTAACAAGAATACTTAAATTACCACATGGAAAAATTTACGCTGGGAGTAGAAGAAGAGTACATGGTGATTGATCCGCATACGCGGGAATTAAAATCGCACGATCAAAAAATCGTAGAACGCTCCGCACTGGTCTTCAATGATCAGGTGAAAGCCGAAATGCACCAGGCGGTGGTGGAAGTTGGCACCGGCATTTGTCAGAATGTAGACGAGGCCATGGCCGACATCAAAAAGTTGCGCAAGCATGTAGCTCAAGTCGCGGCCGGACTCAATTTGAAAATTGGAGCTGCCGGCACCCACCCGTTTTCGCATTGGAGCACGCAGCTGATCACACCCAATCCGCGCTACGATGCCATTGTGAATGAAATGCAGGAGGCCGCACGTTCCAATCTCATTTTTGGTTTGCATGTGCACGTGGGCATCAAAGACAAAGACATGGCGATTCACATTATGAACACGGTGCGCTACTTTTTGCCACACGTATATGCGCTATCTGCCAACTCGCCTTTTTGGGAAGGCCGCAACACCGGCTTCAAATCATTCCGCACGAAAGTTTTTGACAAGTTTCCGCGCACCGGCATTCCTGATCATTTTAGCAGCTGGGATGACTTCAAAAACTATGTCAACCTTTTGATTAAAACCAACTGCATCGACAACGCCAAGAAAATCTGGTGGGACGTGCGTGTGCATCCATTCTTCGATACCATCGAGTTTCGAATTTGCGATGTGCCCATGCGGGTAGAAGAAACCATCGCTATCACGGCCATCTTTCAAGCGTTGGTAGCGAAGTTGTATAAACTACGTATGCAAAACATGAGCTTCATTTTATACAATCGCGCATTGATCAACGAAAATAAATGGCGCGCCTCCCGCTATGGATTAGATGGCCGTCTGATCGACTTCGGTATTCAACAAGAAAAAGATACACGGGCACTTATCCTTGAATTGCTGGAATTTGTGGATGATGTTGTTGATGATTTGGGCAGTCGGAATGCATTGCAATATGTATACAAAATTTTGCAGGAAGGCACAGGTGCCGACCGGCAATTGGCGATCTTTCAACAGACCGGAAGCCTCGAAAAAGTGGTGGATTACATCACCCACGAGACCATTCAGGGTATTTAAGAGCATATAAACTTCAAAAACTTACATGTTCTTTCTAACCAGTTCGCTTTCCATTAAATTTGTGTTCCCTAAAAACTAAATCGTTGAGCGCAACCTATCCATTACGAGTAGCCATTCTGGACCTCTACGAAGGAACAGCCAACGAAGGTATGCGTAGCATTCGTCAATTGATTGAAGAACTGTCAGTCGACTTTCACAACCCATTGAAGTACGATATTTTCGAAACGCGCTTGACAGGCGAAGTGCCAGACTTATCCTATGATGCCTACATTTCCAGTGGCGGACCCGGAAGCCCTCTGGATAGCGAAGGCTCGTATTGGGAAAAAAAATACTTTGGGTTGATGGACGCCATTCACGACTACAACCATCACAACCCGGACCAAAAAAAGCATGTGTTGTTGATATGCCATTCGTTTCAGGTGTATTGCCGCTACTATGGATATGGCCATGTGTCTAAAAGAAAATCTACTTCGTTTGGCGTCATGCCCATACATAAAACTTCAGAAGGACATCACGATCCGCTCATTCGTTCACTGGGCGATCCCTTTTGGGCGGTAGATTCCCGCGACTATCAGATCACGCAACCCAATGAAGAAAAAATAAGAGAACGTGGTGGCGCAGTATTGTGCATCGAAAAATACAGACCTACGGTGGAGCTAGAGCGTGCCGTGATGGCCATTCGTTTTGATGAAGCCTTTGTTGGAACTCAATTCCATCCGGAGGCGGATGCAGTGGGTATGCGAAAATATTTGCTGCGCGAAGACAAAAAAGAATTGGTGATTGAAAAGCATGGAGAAAAGAAATATTGGGAAATGCTCGATCACCTCAATGATCCAGATAAAATCATGCAAACCAACCGTGCGGTGTTGCCCCGGTTTTTAATGATGGCCTTTCAACACCGCTTGAATTATATCTTAGTATGATAGCCTTGGTGCGCGAATCTTTCAATCAACAATTCAGCGAGCAGAAGTACCAAGAATTTCTGAACGACCTCAACACTTCCTACAATTACAAAATTCCTTTTCGTGTAGCCGAGTCACCTGTTTTTATCAGCAAAGAGTTCAAGGCAAAACTTTTGAAAGGTGCTAATGAGATTATTGATTTCATTGTGCAGCCCGATTTTAGCAGTAAAATGCAAGCTGCGTTACCTGCTAACTTGGCGGTACCCCTCGAAACGAATCACACCTTATTCCTAGCGCTTGATTTTGCTATTTGCTCGAACGAAAACGGTGAATTGGTTCCACAGCTTATTGAATTGCAAGGATTCCCTTCCTTATTTGGATATCAGGATTTTTTAGGAACGAAATTCAGAGAGCACTATCGAATCAGCGATACGTGGGAATTTCACTTTGGCAAAACTTCGGATGGCTATTGGGCACGATTGAAGAAATCCATTTTAAATGGTCACAATCCAGAAAACGTAGTTCTACTTGAAATCAATCCGCTGCAACAAAACACTGCCATCGACTTTCTCATCACTCAAAAAGAATTAGGTATTCCGCTGGTTCATATCGGAGACGTAATCATTCGCGGTAAGCGATTATTTTATTTGAAGGATGGCGTAGAAGTACCTATTAAACGAATCTACAATCGTGTGATTTTTGATGAGTTGCTGCAACAGAAAGACCTACAAACACAATTTCATCTAACCGAAGATGTAGATGTGGAATGGGCCGGGCACCCCAATTGGTTTTTTAAAATCAGCAAATACACCATGCCGTTTCTACAAAGCAGCGCGGTGCCGCAATCCTCTTTCTTAAGCGATGTAAAAGTCATTCCTGCCGATTTAGAAAATTATGTATTAAAGCCACTCTTCTCATTTTCCGGAAGCGGGGTGATCTTTCATGTGAAGAGAGAAGACATCGATGCCATCCCATTGAGTGAACGAAAGAATTTTATGTTGCAGCGCAAGGTAAAATACGAGCCCGTTGTGCAAGCTGTAGATGGATTAGTGAAGGCAGAATTGCGTTTGCTTTATCTTTGGGATGAAGGACAAGCCCGTCCCGAGTTGATTACGAATCTGGCCCGGTTAAGTCGTGGAGAAATGATTGGCGTGAAATATAACAAAGACAAAACCTGGGTAGGTGGATCTATTTCTTTCTTTGAGAAATAAAATATTCGCAAACCCTCTAAATCTTTAAATCCGAAATCTCAGTGTCTTCGCATCACATCGTAAAAGAAGATCAAGAGCCCGCCTTATTCATTTTTTCTGCTGAAGCACTTTCATTTGAAAAAATTCAGGAACTGTTGGAATGGAGCCCTACCATTATCGTAGCCGAATGGGAAGTGCCCAAAGTGAAGGCGTGGGGAATTAAACTCGATGTGGTGTTGTGTGCAGAGGCTAACTTGGAAAAACTAAAAGAAGAATTAATTGATCAGGCGCCTATCAAATTCATTACGTTTCATTCAACGGAAGATTGCCTCTCTACCGGCTTGTACTTTTTGTTGGCCGCGAAATACAAGGCCGTAAATCTCTTAGCATCTTCTACGGATGCTATTCCTTTTCTTTCCAACCTTCGCGGCATCGAGATGGATGCATTTATTGACAATCGAAAATGGTCATTCATCCAAAAAATGAAATTTGAAAAATGGGTCGGTCCTGCCACTCAATTTCAGGTTTACCCAAATCAACTTCCTTTTTCAACCACAGGACTTTCCCCCACATTACTGAGCGAATCATCGGGAATGATTTCGATTACTGCTTCAACTCCCTTTTGGGTGGGAGAAGATTTATCCTAACCACGTAGCCGACACAAAACGGTTTTTGCCTTCCATGTCTTTGATCAATTGCACCGATTGATACCCCTCTTTCTCAAATAATAATTTCACTTCCGAGGAAAGCTGCGCATTAATCTCAGCCAAAATTTTACCTTCCATTTTTAAAATCACTTTTCCCTTTTCGGCCAGTGCCTGATAAAAAATAAGCGGGTTCGAATCTGAAACAAATAGGGCCAGATGCGGCTCAAATCGCAACACGTTGGGCTCCATCGAAGATTTTTCCAATTCGCGAATGTAGGGTGGATTACTCACGATGCAATCAAAGTTTTTGAGGGGCAACACGTCACGCAAAAAATCAGCTTGCAACCATGTGACGATTGCATTAAGCTCCGCTGCATTTTGTTGTGCTACCTTCAACGCATCCGCACTTACATCTAATGCAAATACTTGCGCATCAGGCATTGCCAGCGCCAGCGAGATTGCAATGCATCCGCTGCCCGTGCCAACATCTAGCACCTTCGCATTAGGTGGAACGTGCCGTTTTACTTCCTCTACCAATTGCTCTGTCTCGGGTCGCGGAATCAAAACACTGGCATTGACTTGAAAACGATGTCCGCAAAACCACGCTACCCCCGTTACGTATTGCACAGGCTCTTGCTCGTTGATTCGTTGAATAGCGCTTTCAATCCATCCATGATCCACTTCAACTTCACTATCGTTCCACACATCCTGTCGTGTGATTCCAAATCGGGCTTCGAGCAGATAATAAACAATGGCCTCCGCTTCTGGGCGATCGCTCAGCACAATTCTGTTCAACAGTTCATGAAATAGTAGCTTGGATTTGGTCATCGACTCATTGATCTTTGCAATGATACTAAATTCCCGATGACTCCCGATGAACTTTTCATGCAGCGCGCCCTTGAGCTAGCCCGGTTGGGTATAGGTCATGTAAGCCCCAATCCACAAGTGGGTTGTGTGATCGTGCATGATGGTAAAATCATTGGCGAAGGATGGCATGAAAAATATGGAGGCCCGCATGCGGAGGTCAACGCCATTCGCAGTGTAAGCGATAAATCGCTGTTATCTCAGGCAACCGTGTATGTCAATCTGGAGCCGTGTTCGCATTTCGGAAAAACACCACCTTGCGCAGATTTGCTCATCGCTGAAGGTGTGCGAAAAGTAGTGGTGGCCAATGTTGATTCCAACCCGCTCGTAGGCGGAAAAGGCCTCGATAAATTGCAAGCAGCCGGAATCGAAACGGTGGTAGGTGTTTTAGATCATCAGGCGCGTGAATTGAATAAGCGGTTTTTCACTTTCGTGGAAAAGCAGCGACCCTATATCATTTTAAAGTGGGCGCAAACAGCAGATGGCTTCATAGCCCGATCTAATTTTGATTCGAAGTGGATCAGCAATGAATACTCCCGCCAATTGGTGCATCGGTGGCGAAGTGAGGAAGATGCCATCCTTGTCGGCACGGGCACAGCCATGCACGACAATCCTTCTTTAACTGTGCGCGATTGGTCAGGGCGAAATCCGGTTCGGGTAGTTATCGATCGGCACTTAAAACTTCCTAGCACACTCCATCTTTTCGATGGCAACACACCTACACTTTGCTATAATCTGGTTCAACAAAAAACAGAAAACAATACAAAGTGGATCAAGTTAGAGGAAGCTCACTTTATAGATAGCCTCGTCCGAGATCTACACACGCGAAATATTCAATCCATAGTAATTGAAGGAGGAGCCCAAACTCTTTCGGCTTTTTTTAATGAAAACCTGTGGGATGAAGCACGTGTATTTAAGGCGCGACAAAGTTTTGGCTCAGGAATCGCGGCTCCTATTTTTCGTGGAACTTTGAAAGAGACCCTAGACGTGATGGATGACGAATTACAGATTTGGGGTCGCTAATCACTTAGCTTCATCATTCTATCTTCTTCTCTTCTTTGGTTTGTACGTCTTCTTCTTAGATGAAGATCGCTTCTTATTGTAGGTAGGGCGCTTGGTCGAGCTCTTCCTTCCCATCGAAAGTTTCTTCGTGTTCTGGTAGCGTGAGTTGGGTGAGAAAGCGGCTACTCTTTTCTGCGCGCGTGCTAATTGCTTCGGTGTACGTCCACCGGCTGTTTTGCGAACAGGTGAAGAGCTAATTGATTTTCTGCGATACGAAAGAGACTGTTTGTAATCCTGACGGAACTTCTTCTGATAATTCTGATCATTAAAGTCGTAGCGCAGGGTAAATTCGCTTGAAGAACCCACAAATCCGCCCACAGGTGAAGTAATCATTTCTCTTGAATACCCAACCATCAAATATTTGTTGAAGCGATAGCCTAAGGTAAAGTTGAGCAAGTTGCCAGCTCTGATAGCACTACCTGCTGTGATCTTATTGTCGTAGGTATAGTAGAGTCCTATATCATAGTTGTAATTATTCTCAGAGAATTTTCTAAATGAGAAAAAAGGTTCTAGCACATCTTGCCCATCGCGGATAGGAATCTGGCCTTGTACAAAGCCGGTATAATAATTTGAAAGTACTTTTTTATCTGTTGGCTCCAGCCAAGCGGTAGATAAGCGGTTAGCAGCAACACCTACTTTAACAAATCGATTTTGAAACATTAAGCCAAAAGAAAAGTCTGGCTTTCCCTTGGTGTTATCATACCGGATAAAGGTAGGATCCGTACTGATATAGGCTGCATCTGCGCCTGTTAATCCATTAAAGGTTAACATATTGTACTCAATACCAACTCCGGAAGAAAGAGAACTGAATTTGTTGAAGTACAGGTGATACGCAAAGGCACCACCGATGTACGTGTTTTTCAAAATTGAAACCTCCTCCTGAAAAACATTTGCACCGACTCCAAAACGGTGACCCGCTATAGGTGTGTGTACACTAATGAAATAGTTCTTGGGCGCATCTGCAACACCGGAATAGTTCATTCGATACGAGGTGGTAATCGATCCGAAAGTATGGCCAGCCAGAGCCGGATTATACATAAAAGAATTCGTAAGCTTTTGGCTGAACAAAGGAATATCCTGCCCGGTAACAGCAAAAGAACTAAAAATGCATACAGCTAGTAAAATTCTTCTCATGCATTACTATTTAAGAACCGCTATCATTTGGTTGATGGTTTCTTCTTTACCATTCCTTACAAATTTTACCACACAAATGTAATTGCCTATCTCCAATTTGCTGAAATCAAAATTTGCTTGCGTGGAGATAGCCGGTTGGGGGTAATTCTGAAAGGATTCCCATGATCTTATCTCTTTGCCCCAGCGATCCAGTAGGTAAACTTCATTCTCCGGGAAAGAATCAATGCCATCGATAAACAACACATCGTTTTTCTCGTCATTATCGGGTGTTATTAATTTATGTACGATGACTGAGATTTTGTCTGATTTGGCCAATCCGAAAGTCTTTGCCTTTGAAGAGACGCCTTGCGTGCTGCTGTAGAATGTATTGTTCACAATTCCTCCAAGATTTGTTTGGACACCTGTAGAATTCGATTCTAATACAAGCGCATCTCCGTCTCCGGTAAAGAAGTTACTCGTTCCATTACTGCTTAATGAAATCGGATTTGAACTGTTCAAGGTTCCCGAAGTGCCAGCTGTTAACTCCCAAAAATGATCCGTAAAAATTTCTTTGATGCTTCCGGTAACAGGTGCAAAGCCGGGATTTGTTGTCACTATTTCCATGCCCACACCTGCAGCAGCATCGGCATCGTCAATCTTTAATGCAGCTGGATAAAAGCCGGTATTGTTGCCTATTGGAAAAATGTGGGGATTGCCTGCTGATAACATAAAAATCCTGCCATTCACATACGAATCATCATTGCCCACCAAAGGGGTTGTACCCTGATATCCCAATTTGCCGGGAATTGCCGGAGTTTTATCTACAAACAATTTTCCTTTTGTAAAGATGAGTTCATTTTTCACCAACCATTCGCCCGCCAATGCAAATGTAGCGTTGCTGTTGATGGTAATGCCTCCTACAGGCAAGGGACGCAAAGTGCCGTTTACTAAACCCTGTGCAGCAGTACCAGTAGCTGCTAAAATCAATTTAAGGTTGGTAAAATCCGTCTTTAGACTCTGGTTTTCAATTCTAGAAGTTGTCGCCATGGTAGTTCCGGTAGCAGCTACCACATCAGTTCCGGCTGAAATCACCATCTGCGCCAAACCCATAAAAGGTGACATCAGCATGACTACGAATAGGTTGATTCTCTTCATATTTAAACTGTATTTCCGTTCAGACCAGCTTTTCAGCTAATTTGAAGCGGTTTTCCTTTTATATCTCTTCTGGACATCTAAAGTAATCTCCTTACGGTGGATTGCCTATTTTTTATCCGTTTTTTAAGCGCACTAATTTGTAAGGCGTCTGACGGCTTATTGCTTGAACTTATAGCCGTCTGACGCCTATAAATACCTACTTTTTCTCTTCCTTTTTAGGTAACGCTGCATCTACAGTTAAGCCCAAAGCTGCTTTGATCTTCTCAATTTCTGATTTCAAAGAAGCCAATTCGCCTTCGCTGGTTGCTGCTTTGTTCAGGCTAGCCTCGAGCAGAGCAATTTTTTTCTTGTTTTCAGCATCCTGTGATTGCAAGGAGTCGATTACCTTTTGCTGAGCATCCAGTTTTTTATTTAACTCCTGAATGGCACCAATACCAATGGTATAGATGCGATCGTAGTCTACTGTATGCAAATCCTTCACTTCTTTACCATACACAAACAGATTCTCAGTGCTGATTGCCGCATTCTTAACCGTAAACGTAGTTGGCGAAGAGATTTCTGTTACCGTTTCATTAAACTGGGTGCGATCATTAAACAAGCGAACTTGATCCCCTACTTTTAAATTATGCTCTTTGCTTAATTCAATCTTTACTACACCATCTGTTTTATTAGCTGCTTTAGCGGAGGAATAAATAGAAGGAATAAATTCACCGGTTGCCAGAATATTTACGGCTTCTGGAATTACTTCTTTCACCTCTTGTGCAATAAATCCTTTCTGAATTCTATTGCCTTGAGCTGCTCTATCTTTGTATTGATAATCCGTTACTTTCAGCGCCATGATCTTCTCCAAGTCTTTTGAGGAATTGGAAGCAAATAAATTTTCTTTGATACGGCTATCTGAAGTAGCAAGGAAACCATTAGCGAGTATGTGATTATTTGCTCTTATGGAAACAGCGAAAACATTTCCTCCTCCAGTAACTCCACTACCACCGCTATTAGCCAGCCAATCAAAAGGGCCAAAAGGCGTTGTATAGCTTACACCACCCGAAACATCTAATGGATAAGAAGGATTGGAATTATTAATACCTGTAAAACCGCCCGCTTTCATATACAATTGACCGGGGATCACCCCTGGCTGCATCAAGAATGGATTAACACCGCCTGCCGTCATATCTTGTATGACGTATTCTCCGCTACCGCCCAATACTATACCCCATTTTCGGGGAGTCGCATCGGTTTTCTCTAAGATATATCCTGTGTTACCTGTACCAGACAGATGGAGTATTTTTCCGGAAAAACCATTTGGGTTAGTAGTGCCAATACCCACATTTCCTGAAGCATCAATTCTCATGCTCTCTTGGAGGGAACCTGCCAATGCATTGGCAGTTGATGGACCAGCCGCCCGAAAAAATTGAATTGAATTACTTGCTGCGCTTGAGTTCAACCCAATGGCTGCGCCTCCCACGCTACCGTTTGTGTTGGCCCAGTACCAAAAATTGTTGGCATAACCCTGATAGAGGTTAGCTCCTAAATAGGCTGATCCGCTGGCAGTAGAACCTGCACCTAAATAGCTATTAAGTCTAATTCCATTGTTACTGAAAACATCTAATCCCGTTACAGGGTTGCTTACACCAATGCCTACGTTCCCTGCTGTGGTGATCCGTAATCTTTCAGCATTATTAGTGCCGAAGCGCATATCCATACCATCTTGATTCCAGAACTCTGAGATTCCATTGTCAAAATCAACACCAACAAAAACCGGATTTTGGAGGTTCGTTCCGTCTTGAGCAAATCGTATATAAGAATTAGTGTCGGTAAGGGTGGTATTTACGTCCAATAATGTTCCGGCCGCACGACTGGCGACTGAAGTGGTTCCGGAAACATGTAGTTTAGAAGCCGGTGCGGTAGTGCCAATGCCCGTGTTGCCATTTCTAACTATAAAATTTCCATAATTGGAAGCTGTAGTTTTGTCATTATTGATGATCACATTGTTCGTTCCGTTTTCAATTGTGAATGCATCCAAATAACCTCCTGCGGTACTAAAAACTTTTGTCATTACCAGATCCGAGTTTCCTGAATTAGCAATAGCATCCATTTTGCGTGTGAATATTTCGTATTGCGTATTGATGGCACTTTGGAACATCTTGAAATGTATACCTGCCTTAGTCCCTAATGCCGAACCGGAGCTCTGTATTTCTAACATATTATCCGCGGCACCTTGGAAAGTAGTGGCTGTTGGCATGTTGGTGGCTCCTAAATCAAGATTACTTCCATTCAGCGTCAAGCCCAAACCTGCATTCAAACTGGCACCGCTAATCGGTGCCCAATTAGTTCCATTGTAAAAGTTAAATGCGTTGGTCGTTTGATTGAAAATCATTAATCCTGTTAACGGAGCAGTAATCGCATCACGATCTGCAGTGGTAACGGCTGGCATCATAAAACCGCGAGGTGTTCCACCACCCGCAGTGGTTTCTGACACCACATGTAACACTGCTGAGTTATCTGCAGCATCTTTATTGACGGAAAGACCCGTTTCGGTTAACACCATTCGGTTGGCAAGAGAGGTGCCAAAAGAAGCATTCGCTGCTGCCGTTGAATTGACATAAAGACCAGCTTTACTTGGCTCTAAGCCTAATACACTGGCACCGCCCGCTGTTGTATGCAAAAGATTGCCTCCACTTTCTCGTATGTTATGCGCAAACCCTGATCCAGACGGAAAATCAAACAAATGTGTAGCTGTTGTAATTTGTAGATCGGAAACAGGTTGAGTTGTTCCAATGCCTACGTTCACGGCATCTACACCCGTTCCTCCCAACACCATTGAATTGCTTGCCCCTACTATGGCGTTTCTACCAATGGCGATCGAATTGACAAGGCCTGGAGAACTAACATCAGCAAAATTACCAATGGCGATATTCCCAGTGCCCGATGTATTTGTTTGTAGAGCTCCCGTACCCAATGCCACGTTGCCTGCACCGCTATTGTTCACTACAAGCGCATTGGTACCCAATGCCACATTTTGCCCGCCAGTGGTGACTTCACCCGCCCGATAGCCAAAGAATGCATTGGATGTAAGAGGATCAATAAGACCTGAATTGACATTATTTGTTTTGAATCGAAGAGCAACATTGTCGGTAGTTCCGATGAAATTAGTAGCGGAGTTGGTACCGGCTGTTCCCGTTAAGCCCCAACCTCCTGCAGCATTTTGCCAAGTGGCATTTCCACTGGCGTCAGACGTAAGCACGCGGCCCGCACTCAACGTGCCGCCTGTAATCTGCAGTTGACCCGCTACCAACTTGGCGGTAGTGCCGGTGCCTACATTTACGGTGGTAACGCCCGAATTGCCGAGTTGAATGGTATTGCTTGCTGTAACTATTGCTCCAGCCCCAAGAGCCGTTGCATTACTTAGATTATTCGATGCCACATCCGCGGAAGAACCAATCACAGTATTATTACTTCCAGTTGTATTGGTAAGCAACGAATTATTACCATAGGCGGTATTATTTCCTCCTGTAGTGCTGTTGAACATGGAAGAGTAACCAGAGGCCGTGTTGCCATTTCCAGTGGTATTATTTGAAAGTGTGCCCCAACCGGTAGCGGTATTATTGTTTCCTATCGTGTTATCGCTAAATGAAGAGCTACCAATCACAGTGTTAAAACTTCCGGTGGTGTTACCGACAAGAGCGCCAGAACCAAAAGCCGTATTGTCGCCTCCTGTGGTGTTAGATAAAAGTGAACTCCACCCTTGGGCAGTATTGTTAGTTCCGGTGGTGTTATTAGAAAGTGCTTGGTAACCAATGCCTGTGTTGAACCATCCGGAAGTATTTACATTACCTGATTGATATCCATAAAACGTATTGGCTGCAAGCCCTCCTATTGATCGCTCAATCCTGCCGGCCTTCTGGCCATTCATCAAAAAATTCACTGGCACATCATCCGTTGTTCCAATAAAATTAGTTCCATCTACTGTACCCGCATTTCCTGTTAGGCTCCAACCACTACCCCCAGAAGAAATATTCGTGCCATTCCAGAATAAATCTCCACTTACGTTGTAAAGCCTGTCTGTAGTGGTGCTTGGTGCAGTAATTGGATTCAAATACGTAGCACCATTTACCTGAAATGTTTCGATTGGGTTATCTACCTGAATACCTACACCGGTTGGACGAACATTGAAGCGCATGGAGGGAGATGATGCAGCGCCTGCCGCAGCTCCAGCAGGAAACGTATACATGCCTGCTTTTCCATCACCTAATAAAATGGCACTATTTTCAGCAGTGCTGCGGTTGATGAAATTCGAGCCGTCAAAATAAATTCCGTGAGAAATGATGTCATCCCCACTTGCATTGAAAAATCCTAAAGTACCTCCTATCTGAAGTAGAGTAAGAGGTGTGTCGGTGCCAATACCAATATTACCAGTTTTCTTTATGGTCATTTGTTTGGCAGCACCTGTATAGAAATCAAGGGTTTCCTGACCTGGCTGGCGGCTGGAGCCAATACCTTCGCCTGATCCGGTGCCAAATTGCAAAACTTGCGATTGAACAAAGATACCATTGTTACTTCCTGCGTGATCAACAATAATACCTCCGCTCACAGAAAGTGCTTGCGATGGACCATTGGTGCCAATACCAACATTGCCAGTGGCTCCATCTACAAATAATCTATCCGTACCTGGTGGTCCAGTACGCACTCCAAAATTTCCTGATCCGATAATATTGAAGTCGTTGCCCGCTCTGTTAATAACGGTTTGTCCCGTCAACGTGCCGCCTAATGTAAAGTCATTTCCTGTTTTAGTGATACCATTGCTGGCGGTAAAAACTGAACCCGCAGAGAGGTTCGTTCCATTCCAAAATAGATCACCCCCTACGTTGTAGAGTTTATCCGTTAATATAGCTGGTGCTGCCAACGGCTCAAGGCGCAAATCGCCATTCACATCAAGTCGAGCAGTTGGTAATGATTGATTAATACCGACATTGTTAGCAACTGTTATGGCTATACCCGGGGGTGACGAGCTATTATTTGTGTAAAGCCAAAGCGGATGATTAGAGTTCGTACCAAACCATCCTGCGGTTCCATCGACAAATGTGCCCATCTCAGTAGTGCCGTCTGTATGGATAAGCCCAATTTGGCCACTTACAATGCGCAGTCTTCCTGCCAGGTGCAATCGCTCAGTAGGTGTGGTTGTGCCGATACCCACATTACCATTTACGTCAATCGCCATTCGGTCTGCGCCACTAGTTATTAATGTGAGTGGGGTAGCATTGGTTGAACCTATTTTTTCGCCTCCTGCTAACGCATTTCCGCTTAAGCTCCAACCACTGCCGGTTGCCCAAGTTAAATTACCAGCACCGTCATTGGTTAATACCGAATTGGCTGCGCCCTGATTGGTTGGAAAAGAAGTGGTAATGTTATTGATTTTGGTGATGTTTCCGGAAGCGTCAACCACAAACTGACCGGCTGTTCCGGTAGTTAATGTACTGGTGGTTGATACAGCTTGTGCGCCAAAAGCAGGATTGATTTTTGCGCCATTGATATTGGCTGTTCCATTAATATCTGCATCGACAATAGTACCGTCTGTAATATCGGCAGAGGTTACAGTTGTAAGGGTAGTGATATCACCAGCACCCAGTATAGAAGTGCCGTTGATTGTTTTAATATTCGTTCCACTTACTAAAGGCGCTTGATAATCAGTCCCCGCAGTTGCCGCGCTAATGGTTGTTCCATTTGATTTAACCAAGCCATTAATTGCCTTTACGGCAGGATCAGTTTCAGTGGCTACATAATCTGTTCCCGGAGTGGCAGCGCTAATGGTTGTACCATTGGATTTTACTAATCCATTGATAGCTTTTACCGTTGGATCGGTTTCTGTTCCTGCAGGAAGGTTGATTAATTGAGAGCCGTCTATTGCCGGTAGTTTGCCGGTGCCATCTAATTGAACAATTTTATTCGCGGTGGTACCAACATCAATTCGAGCTGTAGGAACCGTACCAGAAGCTAAGTTGCTGGCATTTAGATTTGTGAGAGCTGAACCGTTACCATTCGGAGCCAAATAATCTGTGCCTGCTGTTGCTGCACTAATTATTGTTCCATTGGATTTTACAATACCATTAATGGCCGTTACGGTTGGATCGGTTTCTGTTCCCGCAGGAAGATTGAGTAATTGAGATCCGTCAATAGCCGGAAGCTTGCCGGTGCCATCCAACTGTACAATTTTATTAGCAGTTGTTCCAACATCCACGGCAAGTGAACCACTTGTTGTAATAGGGCCGCCTACCAAACCAGTACCTGCACCCACACTTGTAACGGTACCTGTACCTGAAACAGCTTCCCAGGTTGGAGCTACGCCTGGTCCACCGGAAGTAAGCACTTGCCCGGCAGTACCAGCCGTGTTGTTTGGCATTAATGCACCGGAGAATTTAAGGTTGCCTGTTATGTCTAGTTTTTCGGAAGGGTTTACGTTGCCAATACCACGGTTGCCGTTTTTTAAGACGGTAAGGGCGTTGCTTCTGGTAGTAAAGTCATTGCCATTGCCGATGAC
>JAJTHV010000097.1 GCA_021300095.1 Flammeovirgaceae bacterium
CAACCAGGGAGACTTTACAGAAACCTTGCATTGGAAAAAGGAAAAGGCGACTAAAACCAAATACTCCAAAGAGCAACTGCAGAAAATTACAGGTAAATACTATAGCAAGCATCTTGATTTTTATTGGACGATTGTAATGAATAAAGAAGGGAATCTGATAGTAAAACGGCCTACCATTGCCGACAAAATACTGGAACCTTTTTATGACGATGAATTCAGGCTTATTATAGAATTTCGGGAGAATGACGAATCGCGCGTGTGGATAAAGTTTTACTATGATGAAGTTGGAAAAGTAAGTTGGTTTGATGTTCACAATTCCAGATTAATGCATCATCGGTTTGATAAGATTTCAGATTAGTGCAATACTTCAAATAAACTAGCCTTATGAAAAAGATTTTGCTACTCATGACAATGGCATTCATCCCCTCGCTTGCCTTCACACAAATTCAAAAGTTAGAAGGCACCGTCAAACCTGATAGTGCCGTATTGAAATTGTTAACCCGTTATGGCGAAGTGTTTGACTTTAGAGATGTGGCTGTGCGTGATGCAAAGCGGAAAGAACTTGTATCTCCTGCTTATTTCTATCACGGCATGGATGGCGCACCCATAAGCCTTGCGGGGTTAACAAAACGCCAGACGAAAAATAACTTCAAAGTCCTTGCCGACTCAGTTTATGATGAAGTGCTTTACCAATATGAAAATACCGCCATTCTGATCTTTAAAGAGTGGCAGCACCTAACCGACAAAGGCGTAGAAAAGGAATCTATCAATTCGGTTTTGATTGTCATGGGGAAAGAGAATGGACGATGGGTTGTCATCGCAGATATAATTGGCATGAAGCCACTGGCAAAAAAGTAATCTGTTCTGCTGCAATTTGTAAAAAGGCTCACATCATCATGCGATTTTTCCGCGTCTAATCAATCTCCACCTTTGAAGGTAAGTGGGCTGCCCTCACTTCGGATTTTTACGATCGGTTGCGCAGTCGTATCGGTAACTTTAACAAAACTATTTCTTCAAATGAAAGCAAAGGGGGGAGTATTGAAATTAGTAAAACAATTTCTAGCAGTGATGTTTTTTCTTTTTTCTGCCCAACTAAGCTTTAGCCAAGAAGTACCTATGTTAGCATGGGCTAAATCAATGGGTGGTTCTCAAGGTGATTTTGGTCAAGATATTGCCATTGATGTCTCTGGAAATGTTTACAGTACCGGACGTCACTACGCGACTGGTGACTTTGACCCAGGCATACCTATTTTTAATCTGACTACACCAGGCGGGGATCATAATGTATTTGTTTCCAAAGTAGATAAAAACGGAAACTTTGTGTGGGCGAAATCTATGGGAGGAATCGATACTGATTATGGGTATTCGATAGCCGTTGATGCATCTGGTAATGTATTTACTACAGGTCATTTTGCAGGTACCGCAGACTTTGATCCAGGCCCGGGTACATTCAACCTGACAGCAGCAGGAAATGATGATATTTTTGTTTCGAAGCTGGATACTGATGGCAATTTCGTGTGGGCCGTCAGAATTGGCTCTTCTTTTCTTGATTACGCATACAACATGACGATCGATAACAATGGAAATATTTATATCACCGGGCTTTTTAGAGGTACCGTTGACTTTGATCCGGGGTCGACCACCTTTAATATTACCAGCAGCATAGGAACTGCTAACAATGCGTACATCCTAAAATTAGATACCGACTCGAACTTTGTATGGGCAAAAGCTTTTGTTGGATCGAATACAATAGGAAACGCGGTTTTTGTAGATGCTCTGTTTAACGTATATGCGGTAGGATACTTTGTGGGTACAACTGACTTTAATCCAGGCACCAGTACATTCAATCTCACTGCTTCTGGAATAGAGGATGCTTTCATCACAAAACTTGATGTGAATGGAGACTTTGTGTGGGCAAAATCTTTTGGAGGTTCCAATAATACCCGAATAGCTGATGTGGCTGTGGATGGTGGAGGTTCCATTTATACAACAGGATATTTTTTAGGTACAACAGACTTTGACCCCGGGGCAGGAATAGATAATCATACAAGCGTAGGTACGACAGATATTTTTATCAGCAAGTTGGATAGTAATGGAAATCTCATCTGGGCAAAACCATTGGGTGGAACTTCAAGTGACCGTGGTATTGGAATTATAACAGATGCTGGTGGTAACGTGCTTACTGCCGGTCGGTTTGGAAGCACTGTCGATTTTGATCCAGGGCCAGGAGTTTTTAATCTTACTCCAGCAGGTGGTTTTTTGTCCAAATTAGATTCAAATGGTAATCATGTTTGGGCTGTGAGGGCTGGATCTGATGCCGCCAATGCTATCACTATAGATCCTTCGGGCACAATTTATTTAGCCGGTAACTTTGTAGGCACTGATGATTTTGACTACGGTACTTGTACCTCTAATTTAATCTCAGCTGGTCAAACAGATATTTTTATCCAAAAAATCAACATCGGCTCACTTCTTCCGCCTCCAACAATTATCTCTTTTACTCCAACATCGGGCCCTGTTGGATCTTCCGTAGTTATAACTGGAACAAACTTCGATACAACTCCGACAAACAATGCGGTAACATTTAACGGAACCGTTGCGGTCGTTACGGGTAGCACTGCCACAAGCATTATCACAACAGTTCCTGCGGGTGCCACCACTGGAAAAATTTCTGTTAACGTCAATTGCTTAACGGCTACTAGTGCAACTGACTTTACCGTTGGTACGCCTCCGAACTTTATCACCCAATGGAATCTAGCTACCGCAGGTTCGGGTGCAACACAGCTAACTTTTGGGACGGCCACCAGCGGCACCGTTAATTACACCTGGCAACAACTTCCAAGCGGTGCATCCGGTAGTGGTTCGTGGAGTGGCCCGGTACTAACCATTACGGGGTTACCCGCGGGCGCTACGATTCGTTTGCAGATAGCACCCACAAACTTCCAACGTATTATCATCAATACCGGAACAGATCGCAACAGGCTTACCCGTGTGGAACAATGGGGCACTATAGCCTGGACTAGTATGCAGAATGCATTTGTAAATTGCTCCAATCTGCAAGTAACAGCCACTGATGTACCAGATCTGTCAGGCGTTACCAATATGTCGGGAATGTTTAGGGGTTGTAACACTTTGAATTCGCCTAGTAATATAGGTTCATGGAATACATCGACTGTCACAGATATGTCAGCATTGTTTTCGCTAGCAAGTTCATTCAACCAAAACATCAGCTCTTGGAATACAGGTGCTGTTACGAATATGTCTAATCTGTTTGCCGATGCAGCTGCATTCAATCAAGACATTGGAATCTGGAATACCGCAGCCGTTACTAACATGACTGGAATGTTTGCTGGGGCCACTGTCTTCAACAGAAACATCGGAGCCTGGAATACTTCGGCAGTTACCACTATGAATAGTATGTTTTTTAGTGCGTATGTATTCAACCAAAATATCACAGGCTGGAATACTGCTTCAGTTACAAACATGGCTAGCATGTTTGGATATGCTTATGACTTCAACCAAAATATTGGCATATGGAATACCGCGGCCGTTACCAATATGAGTAGAATGTTTGAAGATGCCTTTGACTTCAACCAAAACATCGGGACGTGGAATACCTCAGCCGTTACCAATATGCGCGGTATGTTTATTGATGCTTATGCCTTCAACCAAAACATTGGCACCTGGAATACCGCATCAGTTACCGATATGAGCAGAATGTTTGATTTTGCCACTGCTTTCAACCAAAATATTGGGGTCTGGAATACTGCGGCTGTAACCGACATGAGCGGGATGTTTGCTGATGCCAGTGGCTTCAATCAAAACATAGGTACCTGGAGCTTAAACCCTACTGTTAATTTGACGGGCATGTTCAATAATAGTGGCCTGGATTGCGCTAACTATTCAGCAACATTAATCGGTTGGAGTGCAAACTCATCCACACCGAATGGCAGAGCACTCGGAGCTAATGGAAGGCAATACGGTACCAATGCCGTTGCGGCACGAACTAATTTGGACATAACCAAGAGTTGGACCATTACGGGTGATACTCCATCTGGCGTTGTTTGTGGTTCAGTGGCCGTTCCAACCATTACGTCATTAACGCCAACCTCCGGTCCCATCGGAACAACGGTTACCATCATTGGCACCAACTTCAGCACAACCCCCGCCAACAACACAGTGCGCTTTAATGGTACAATTGCGGTAGTATCTGCCAGCACCACCACGTCCATTACCACATCGGTGCCAACAGGTGCAACCACCGGGAAAATTTCAGTCACCGTTGCGGCCAATACCGCTACAAGTGCAAATGATTTTACGGTTACATCCGTCAGTAATCAACCCCCGGTTATTTCGTCAACTGCGGCAAGCGCGCCCATCAACGGAAAAGTTACCATCGAATTATTGAGTTTGCTAAGCGACCCTGACGATAATCTTGATCTGAGCACACTTGCGCTGCTCAGCAATACATCCGAGCAAGGTGCGGCTGCAACCCTCAACGCTTCATCGGAATTAGAACTTGATTATGGAAATACATTCTTCTCAGGGATCGATCGCGTTTCAATTGAAGTGTGCGATTTGTTAAGCGCGTGTTCACAACAAGTGCTATCGATCGAAGTGGGGGGCGATGTAAATGTCTACAATGCGGTTTCGCCCAATGGTGATGGAAAAAACGAATTTTTAGTTTTGAAATACATCGAAACAATATCTCCCCAAAATCAGGTGAGCATTTACAATCGGTGGGGTGATGAGGTGTTCACTATTTCAGATTATGATAACAAAACGCGTGTCTTTGTCGGGCTAAGTACAAGCGGCAACAAACTTCCCAGCGGCACTTACTTTTATAAAATTACATTTGCAAACAATCAAAAAACCATGTCCGGGTTTTTATCGCTGAGGTGATTCATTTTAAAGATGGGATCTTTACGGGTTGACTGCAGTCAAGGACTCTACCAATTTTGTTGATTGCATATATTCTGAAGGCGGCACACCAAATTCTTTCTTAAACGATTTTGAAAAATAGGATTGGTCTTCAAAGCCAACCGCAATACCAATCTGAGTTACTGAATCGGCCTGGCTACTCAGAAGAGCGGCCGCTTTGCGCAAGCGGATGTTGCGAATAAATTCACTCGGAGGAAACCCTGTGACGGATTTGAGTTTGCGGTGAAGGCTGGCGCGGCTCATGCCCATCGCATCGGCCATTTGATCAACACCAAACAATGAGTTGCTCATGTTGGCCTCAATAATATCCAATGATTTTTTTAACAAAACCTGATCGTACGATGCAACATTCCCATCTATACTTGGAGTCAGAGCTCCCTTATATCTTTCGGAGAGTTCTTTGTGCTGGGCAATCAAGTTATCAATCCTCAAGTTTAATATCCTACGTTTATTGCTTTCGCGATAGCGTTGAAAAAAGTAAACCCCGATGGACATACCCGTAATCAAAAGGCAAGAGGTCAGCCAAATATTTGTACGCAGTTGCTGTATCCGATTGTCGCGCTCTAATACAGCAATGGTCTGATTTTTCTTTTCGGTTTCGTAGCGGGTTTCTGCTTCGGCTATTTGCGCTGCACTTTCTTCGGAATAAGCGCTATCGAGGTACTGGTAGGCCAAATTGCTGTATACCATAGCTTCTTTATATCGGCCTCTGGCTTCCTCTAACTGAGTTAGTTTTGAGTAGGCCACTTCAATCGTTCTTTTAAATCCAATTTCTTTCGCGAGTGCAAGGGCCTTTAATAAACTCGTCTCGGCTTTTTGGTAATCACCGGTAAGCGTGTATAAGTGCCCCATGCCATCGAGATTGATAGCGATCAATTGCTTTTCATTCATCTCCTCCACAAGCGGCAAGTTCTTTTCAAAACAAGCAAGAGCCTCTTTATACTTTTTTTGATTGGTATAGATAATTGACATGTTGGTATAGCTCTGGCTGATGCCGTAGCGATCATTGATCTTTTTTCTTATTTCTAACGATTGATTGATGTACGATAACGCCTCATCAAATTTGCTAAAACTGATATGAAGCACGCCCAGCGAATTGAGCGTGCCCGCCATATCTTTTTCGTTATTAATTTTTTGATACACTTCTATGGCTTTTCCATAATACTCCTTTGACTTTTCAAGATCCGCCCGCTGCCTGTGAATCGATCCCAATGTTTGATAACAATTGCCAACCCCTTTCAGATCGGGTATTTTTTCAAAAAGTTGGAGTGCCTCGTACACCTGCTTGGTGGCTTTGTCATACTCTCCTTGGTTCATATAATAAATCCCGATGGAGCGAATGCCAGCTGCTGCACCGCTTTGGTAGTTTATCTTTTTCGAAATTTTGATGGCTTCTTCGGCCATTTGCTTATGTTTTTCTGGATAAGAGGTACTCTCATGCCAACATAGTTGCAGAAGAATCCGAACCCGCAGGGAGTCCTCCTCAGGATTGTTTTCTAAGCGAGTATAAAGACTATCAACTACGCTCTTTTGACCAAATGTGACCTGAGATACATATAAAAATAAACAAAGAAGAAAATAACGCATGGGGAGTTAGGCTATGGAAAACGGATTGATGATATGGCTTAAATCATTCCATCCAGTCCAAAAATATGGTTTTTTGACACTAAACTACCTGATGTTGTCAGAAAATTACCCGTGAAATCCCTATGGCCGGAGATAGATTTGTTGATTACAAAATTGGAACTATCCCACAATACTATGAACCGACTGCTTTTGCCTTTCTTGTTATTAACCTTTGCAACACAAGCACAGAACATTTTACGTGTAAACAACAATTTGGGCATAAATGCGCCTTACACTACCATTTCGGCCGCCATTGCAGCGGCTGGCGTAAACGACATCATTATGGTAGAAGGTTCTATAACAGCCTACGACAACATAATAATTACTAAAAAAGTAAAAATCGTAGGTCCAGGTTATTACCTGTTGGAAAATCTGAATCTGCAAGGCAGCCCATCATCAGCATCACTGGCAAGCATTACACTTGCAGTGGGCTCCGATGGTTCCTCTTTCTATGGATTAAACGTTACCGGAGGGTTTGGGAACGGAGATAATGTTCAGACCAATAACATTACAATATCAAATTGTCGGATTGGTGGGTTAACGCTTAGTGGAGATTCGAATCATTTTTTTATTAGCGGATGCTACATCACTGGTAACCTTGTTTTCTCCAACGTATCTGAATATACAAGCGCCATTGTTTCTAACAATTATATTGGCGGATTTGGTCAAGGTAGTGGCACGACCCTCGTCACACTAACTCAAAACGTAATTGGTGGTGGTATCAGTGCAGGATTTAATTGTGACTTACGTAATAACATTTTAACGGGAACCAGTTTCGGAGGATTAAACGGTAGTGTGATAAAAAACAATGTGTTCACTGTTACGCAGGCTTCCCTATCGGGCTCAGGAGCTACTGTTGATAACACCAATGTTTTCAGTGCACTTACTTCAACTCTTTTTATTGGCCTCGCTGGCAACACCACAGATACACAATGGAAATTAAAAATCGGCTCACCCGCCATTGGTTCGGGCGTCAGTGGAGAGGATTGTGGTATGTATGGAGGCAACACTCCGTACCGGCCATCGGGCATTCAAGTAGGGCAACCTACTATCACTAATATCACAACGCCTGCCAGTGTGCAACAAAATGGTACGCTGAATGTGAAGGTGAGCGCGAAGGTAAACTGAAATAAAAGTATTACCGAATAGTTCATAAATCTTTAAAAATATCTATTCAATAAAGTCAATCGCTACCAACAAGATATACCTATGAAAAAACTGTTAACCATTATTCTTATTTCCATGGGATTGGGATTACAGGCACAAACCATTTTACGTGTCAACAACATTCCTACTGTAAATGCACCCTTTAGAACCATAGCTGCTGCTGTTGCCGTTGCAGGCACCACTGATACTATACTGGTGGAAGGTTCGCCAACCGCCTATGATGCTACACTAACACTCTCTAAAAGAGTAACAATAATTGGCCCTGGTTACTTTATTAACGGTAGTGTGCAAGCAAACCCTTTTAATGCACGAATGGGACAGATTACCTTCAATGCTGGTAGCGAAGGCAGTACCATTACCGGTTTAGAGCTTACCGGTACCTTTGTTGTTAACATTTCCAATCTTACTATTTCAAATAACAAGTGCAATAGTGTTAACATACTAGGCGGCAATTCAAATTTAGTAATTAAAGAAAACTACATTGCTGCAGGTGTTGGGCGTGGTACAGCAAATTCTAATACATCCACGAACATACTAATCACCAATAATTTCATAGGAGGTACTGTCGGATTTCAAGACAATGTAACGTATAGCGTAATTGTTAATAATGTGATTGGAGGTGCAAGTAATTCTATCGTCAATGCACAGGTGTCTAACAATATATTTACTTCTGCTACTGCTAACCCAATAGATAATTTTGCGAATGCTATTATTGTAAACAATGTATTTGTGGCGTCTGCACAGTCCGGTGCCGATGCTACCAATATTCTGGGCGCTGTGAGCACTACTTTATTTTTGGGTCTCGCAGGTAACAATACCGATACGCAATGGCGCCTAAAAGCTGGCTCTCCTGCCATTGGTGCTGGCTCAAGCGGCCTTGACTGCGGTATGTATGGAGGAGCTAATCCATATAAACCATTTGGCATACTTCCTGGACAACCAACCCTTAGGGGACTCACCATGCCTGGTTCGGTGCCCGTCAACGGCACACTGAATGTGAAAGTAAGTGCGAAAGTAAATTAGTGAAGCCTGATTTTTAAATGGACTGCTCACCGATCCGCCACAAATAAGATATGAGAACAAGTATACTGTTCATTTTTTTAATTGCCTTAAGCATTACAACAAGTGCACAAGACATTACGGCCTTTGAATATTTTTTCGATAGTGACCCAGGCATTGGCTTGGCCACAGCAGCAAATCCATCTGCTTCGCCAACTGTGAATGATTTTACTATCTCTATTCCTGTGTCATCGTTGTCCAATGGGTTTCATACTTTATACCTGCGCGGAAAAAATACTAGCAATGAATGGACGCATACCCACTTCCGAACATTCTATATAGTTCCGCTTAGCACGCTATCGTCAGACATGACACAAATAGAGTATTTTGTGGATACCGATCCGGGTGTAGGCTTGGCAACCCAAGTAACGGGTTTCTCTCCTGCTACCACCATTACCAACTTACCCATCAATCTTGATGTCTCGACTTTAGCTACAGGCTTCCACACTATCTATGTTCGAGGCAAAAACACATCTGGTGAGTGGACGCATACGCACTTCCGCACATTTTACATTGTACCGCTGAACACACTAAGTTCAAACATAACTCAGATCGAATATTTTGTGGATACCGATCCGGGTGTGGGCTTAGCAACTCAAGTAACGGGTTTCTCGCCTGCTGCAACCATTACTAACTTACCTATCGACCTATTGGCTTCGACCTATTCACAAGGTTTTCATACACTCTACGTGCGAAGCAAAAACACAGCTGGCGAATGGTCTCATACGCATTTTAGAAATTTTTACATCGTCAGCAACCTACCATCTACAGATAACCTAGTCAAGTTCGAATACTTCTTTGACACCGACCCCGGCTTTGATAACGGAACCACTGCTCCCGTTGCACCCCCAGTTCCATCAGTGACCAATCAGGATATCTTTGCCGATGCATCGAGTCTTTCAATTGGTAGCCATACGATTTATGTTCGTGCCAAAGACAGTGGCGGTGAGTGGACGCAAGTGAGTACGGGAAGCTTTGCCGTCACCGCTGCATTACCTCCAACAATTATTTCTTTTACTCCTGCTTCGGGATTAGTTGGAGCAACTGTCTCTATTACCGGAACCAACTTCAGCTCAATAGCTGCTAACAATACCGTGACCTTTAATGGAACTGCGGCTATTGTCACCGCCAGTACTTCAACAACTATTACCACAACGGTTCCTGTTGGCGCTACTACCGGGCCAATTGCCGTTACTGTTGCTGGAAATACAAGCTCCAGCTCTACTAATTTTATAGTAACAGTTTGTCCATCCGCACCTGTGGCCATTTCTGGTCAAGGCTGTGCCAACACGGCCGTAAGTCTAAATGCTTCTGGTGCTGTAAACGGCCAATATCGGTGGTACTCCGTAGCTACGGGCGGCACTGCCATCACGGGCGAAGTAAATAGCACCTATACCACACCAGCACTTACTATTGCAACCATTTACTATGTTGCCATCAATGATGGCGCATGCGAAAGCCCACGCACTCCAGTCACGGCAACCATCAACCCTTTACCTACATCACCCTCTACAACGCCCGGCTCTTTGTGCGGCCCTACCGCTTCAGTATTGCTATCTGCATCCGGTGGAACCAACGGAGAATATCGATGGTACACAGTTGCAACAGGTGGAACAGCCCTTGCAGGAGAAGTGAATGCCACTTACACTACGCCTATAATCGCTGCCAACACTACTTACTATGTTGCTATCAACAACGGAACTTGTGAAAGTTCTCGCACGCCCGTAACGGCAACTGTACTTACTACAACTGCGCCAACCGCACTCAGTGGTGCCACTGCATGTCTAGGTAGTGCTGTCACGCTCACGGCTTTGGGTGGGTTGGACGGACAATACAACTGGTACACGCTCGCCACAGGGGGAACAGCTATTCCGGGCGCAATAAATAGCACGTATCAAATTCCTTCATTGACGACAACCTCCACGTTTTACGTTAGCCTAAATATTGGCGGCTGCGAAAGCACGCGCACACCTGTTACGGCCACAGTTCTTACCAGCGGATGTGCGCCTGTAATTGGCACACAAACGCTCACCACGCAGGTAGAAGGCAAAATTGAACTCAATCTACAATCTCTCATCACGACACCCGGCACATTGGATCCAAATTCTATCCGGATAGTTACTCAGCCCACCAGCGGGGCGATAGCCACTATCACCAATTTTCTGCTTACCATCGATTACAAAGGCAAACCCTTTTCAGGCAATGAAACCATTGTCATCGAAGCGTGTAACACGAATGGGCTTTGTGGACAACAAACTTTTACCATTGAAGTAGCCGGAGAAGTGATTGTGTTCAATGCGGTGTCGCCCAATGGCGATGGCAAAAATGAATTTCTGGTTTTACAATATATCGAATCGATATCACCTAAAAATCAGGTGAGCATTTACAACCGATGGGGTGATGAAGTGTTTTCCATTTCGGATTATGACAATAAAACACGGGTTTTTGTCGGGCTTAGCATAGGTGGAAGGGAGCTTCCCAGCGGCACCTATTTTTATAAAATCGTATTCCCAAATGCCAAACAAACAATGACTGGCTTCATTTCATTAAAGCACTAACTGTATGATTAACATAAAAAGCCCATACGAAGTGAAATCGCTATCACATCATTATGTGATTTCAAAACGCAAAACAAATAGCGAGTTTTGGCTTATGAAGGTTTTTCTCATTGGTTTGTCTGTCTTCTTCTGGCTCCCAGTAAGCGCGCAGCAAGATCCGTTGTATGCGCAGTACATTACCAATCCATTTGTAATCAATCCGGCTTATGCGGGTCTCACCAACAATTTAAATTTCTCCCTCAACTACCGCAACCAATGGGCCGGTTTTGAAGGGAGTCCAAAAACGATCAACTTCAACGGACATATTTCGCTACGAAACAATCAAATGGGTGCAGGGTTGATGGTAGTTTCCGATCAGATCGGCAACAGCAAAATCACAGAGGTATTCGGATCTTATAGTTATCGTATCAATCTGACCGATGACAAAATTTTATCGTTCGGATTGCAAGCCGGTATGGCGAATTATCAAATCGATAATTCGAAAGTAAATCCCTTTCACAAAGACGATGACTTGTTTCTTGGAAACATTTCTGAAACCAAGCCGAGTTTTGGTTTCGGTGCTATTTTGAAAAACGACAAATTCATGGTCGGGCTTTCGGTGCCTCGCATGTTGCGATCTACGCTGGAATCTCAAGGACAGCAGGCGACTCTTTACACACAGCACTACTATCTGATGGGGTCTTATCTTTTCTTTATTTCCGAACACATTCGCTTTAAGCAGGCTACCATGATTAAAATGGTAAGTGGAGCGCCTTTGTCAATGGATTTGAACGCCTCTCTTATTCTCCATGAAAATTATCAGGCGGGCTTGCTCACGCGCAACTTCAACACGTATGGTCTTTTTATGCAGGCGCTTTTTAAAGATACGTTTCGAATCGGCTATGTCTTTGAAGTGCCCACCAGTTCCGCGATCGGTGCCAACTTTTCTACCCATGAAATTTGTATTGGGTATCGAATCAGTGCTTTTACTTTCCATTCGAAGTCGGGTGTTTTCAATTTCTAGTCTAAAAATCATACTACTATTAAGTCAGGGTTTTTCTTTTTGTAATTTTCTTCATAAATCGGTAATCTAAATCGATTGTTATGGAAGCCTCTAGTCCTCTTGCCCGGTTTTTACATTGGGAAAAACAAAAGCCATCTGGCCTATTTTTAAATCAACCGATCAACGGTGGAAAAAAAACCTGGACCTACCAGGAAGCGGGCACCGAAATTCGAAAAATGGCTTCGGCCATCAAAGCGCTCGGCTATCCCGATAGAAGTAACATTGCCATTCTCTCTAAAAACTGCGCCCATTGGGTAATGGCCGACTTGGCGATTATGATGACAGGACACGTTTCTGTTCCACTTTATGCTACGCTTACGGCACCATCGATTAAACAAATTTTAGATCATAGCGAGTCAAAAGCGATCATCATTGGAAAACTAGATGAATATGCGACCCAGCAAGAAGGCATCTCAAGCGGCATTGCTCGCATTGGAGTTGAAATGTATGGGGTGCGCGAATCTCTTTCGTGGGAAAAATTAGTAGAGGCAAACCCTCCGATTCAATCCATTTACAACTGGGGTAAAGATGACCTAATGACAATCATGTACACCTCGGGAACCACCGGCATGCCAAAAGGCGTGATGCATACGGCTGGTAATTTTGATGTAGTACTCAGAGCAGCGATTGAAGAACTAGGCTTGCCGATGGAGCCAAGCTTATTCTCCTACTTACCGATGAGTCATATTGCAGAGCGCATGGGTATAGAAGTATATGGATTTTATTCGGGCGCCCAGTTTTCGTTTGCCGAATCGCTGGACACCTTTCCAAAGAACCTTTTTGAAACCCAGCCGCATTCCTTTTTTGCGGTGCCCCGCATCTGGGCAAAGTTCCGCGAAAAGATTTTGGAAAAAATGCCACAGAAAAAATTGAGTCGGTTGTTGTCCATTCCCATCATCGGAGGCATTGTGAAGAAAAGCATTCGCAAAAAATTAGGGCTCAGTCGTGCCACGCATATTTATTCAGGTGCGGCACCTATTTCAGTCGACTTATTAGAATGGTTCAAATCCATTGGTATTGAAATTTTTCAGGCTATCGGTATGACGGAGGATTGTGTGTTTTCGCACTTCAATCGCCACGGAAAAAATAAAATTGGATCGGTGGGCATTCCATTTAAAAACGTGAAAGTAAAAATTGCCGATGATGGAGAGCTTCGCTTGAAGAGTGATGCCAACATGAAAGGCTACTATAAAGAGCCTGGATTAACAGCAGAATCGTTTGATGAAGAAGGCTATTTAAAAACAGGAGACAAAGGTGAAATTGACAGTGAAGGATTTTTGACAATCGTAGGACGTATCAAAGATCAATTCAAAACGGACAAAGGCAAGTACGTGGCACCGGCTCCAATCGAAATGAAGTTGTTGGCCAATACAGACATCGAACAAGTTTGTGTGGTGGGTATGGGCATACCTCAGCCTATCGCACTCACCGTTTTATCCGCAGCCGGCAAAACGAAATCAAAGGAAGCTATTATCGAAAGTTTGTCTGCATCTCTCAAAGAAGTAAATGCCGAATTAGAGTCGTATGAGAAAATTGAGAAAGCAGTAATCATGCAAGGCGAATGGACCGTGCCCAACGGACTGATGACTCCTACCATGAAGGTGAAACGAAACGAAGTCGAAAAAATTCACGTGCCAAAATATCCCGCTTGGTATCACACAAAAGAAGGAGCGGTGATTTGGGAGTAACACCAAATTTGAAAATTTGAAAATGAGTCAATTGGTCAATTCTTCAACTAAACCAAACTCATCTTCAAATTTTCAAATTGTTGTGTTTTTATAGTTGTTACCTCACTTAGGTTTTCTTATGAGAAACTTCTTTTCATCAATGGTTATGTTGAGCACCTTCAGCTATGCGCAGGCTCAGCACACAACCATTGAAATACCACTTTCATCGAATGATGTTTCAGATATTCAATCGATTCCAAATGGAGATAGCTTATTTGTAGCTGTTGATTGGTATGACTTCGTGCCCAAAACAAAAGACTATGGCAATAGCATGGCTTTGAAATATGGTTATTGGATTGACCCCAGTGGAAACATCAGTAAGACATCTTTTGGGTTTATTGAAAAAGCTGCTTTGCTTTCGGTAGAATGTAATCAAGACACCTGTTCTTACTATTACCTTAAGCTTTCAAAAAAGGAAAAGAAAAATGTAATTAGTAGAATGGCCAGCAAAAAGGGCGGCAAGCAGGCAACTTTTACGAATACTGAAATTTCATTTTTAGGAGATGAGTTGATTGCTCTAACAAAATTTGATTCGCAACTGGTTTGTTTATCATTTGATTCGAAAACCAAAAAACTTCACATTAAACAAATCAATCAGTCACCTAAAGAAATCCAACGAGAAATGGATTTATCCATATTGAAGAAATTAAAGCTTCACCCAATAACTTATATAGATAGTGAGGCTTTTACAAGCATTGGAGACGCCTCATCCATGAACAAACTCTTTTATGAGAACGGTAAGCTCATTTTCATTTCAGTCGAGAATAACAAGACTATGAATTTGATTACGTTGAATTTAGAAACTGGTGAAGAAACGAGGCACAGTTCTTCATTGCCCGAAAACAAGAAACTGAATACATTTTATCATCGAGGAATCATTTACAGCATTGCTGCTATATCCAACAGTGAGTATTTGTTTACCGCTCAGCGATACGGTACTGATAGCCTGACAACAAAAATAGCACTTCCACGTCTCTTAAAATATGATGAATTCCCCATTTACGTGCGACATGGAAAGTTAAAAACAATTAAAAAGGAGTCTTCACTTTTTAAATTAATGAATATAAGGCCTGAGTATCACATCGCTATTGTTTTAGAGGAAAGAATGGGAAAGCCCCTTTTTGTCTTTGGTGATTTTCTTGATGTCAAAGGCACCGGATTTGGTGGAGGCATTGACCCATTGACTTCGATAACTATATTTTTAATAACCTCAGCCTTAAGGCAAACTTTTGGTGAAGGAGTAGGTATCAGCAGATACAGCTACCTGGAAGAAGACGCAAATGACATTTATAAAATTGTGAATGAGTATAAGGAAAATCCGCCTATTCGTCAAAGGATTGATGACTACGAGATAGCAGAGCAGAAGAAGAAAAAAGATTTCGAAATCAAGTTATATCGTCAACTAAAGTCAGGTGTGGCGAGCATCTACCACGTCAGAAAAGAAAGCAAGTTGCGTGTCGTAAAACATAAGTAATTCGATGATTCGATAATTAGCAAACTACCGAATCATCGAATTAACAAATTATTTCAACCTTGCCCTGAAAAACTCCAAAGAGTGTTTGTAGGCATCGGCACCAAACTCTTTGTTGTATTTTGGATTGCTAGGGTTCGCGAAAGCGTGATCGGCATCATACGACTTCACCGTTAATTTCTTTCCGGCTTCAGCCATGTTCTTCTGAAATTTCTCGGTCATATCTTTGTTGATCCACTTGTCTTGTGTGGGCCAAATATCCAGCACATCACAATTCAACGTTTTCAGACGATCTAATTTATCTTCTGGCTGGCCGTAGTAAATGATACAAGCTGCAGCTTGGGTTCCCGCTGTCAAAGCTGCTTGCATCGATTGGCCACCGCCAAAACACCAGCCAATGGTACCAATTTTTGCGTCAGGTCCTGCAAAAGCAATCGCACCTTTCACAATTTCTGTTCCTCTCTCCTGTTTGAATTCGCCCATGAACTTACCTGCACTTTGCGGATCGGTAGCCAATTTTCCATCATACATGTCTAAAGCGATCACGTTTACATTTCCTAAGTCGTTGTACAAGTTTTCTGCTTCGCGTTTGATGTGGTCATTCAGTCCCCACCATTCTTGAAACACGAAGATCCAATTGTTGGATTTTACTTTAGCCTCGATGTAGTACGCATTGGCCTCTACACCATCGGCACATTTTAATTTGATCATCTTGCCACCGGCTTGTGTTTCGTGCACATACGGCAGCGGGCTTGGGTGATCTCGATTGAATTTTTTGTTGGATGCGAGAACGGCAAACTTCTCAGTAGCCGATGTGTGGCAGATCGTTTCTGTCGGTTTGGTTTGCGCAAATGACCATGCAGGCAAAACAAGTAGGAGGAATAAGGTAATTCTCTTCATGTTTATTGGTTTAGTTGTTGTGTGCAAGTAACAATAAAATCGCTGTTTTAGTTTTAGCTAATCCTTCCACTGCCCTCGCTGCACGCGATCAAACGTAATCAAATCGGTATTGATTGGCTCGAGCCCACCTTGTCGCAGGAGCATGGCAATTTGTGCACGATGATACGATGAATGGTTGACCAGATGCATCATGATGGTTTCTACATTGTTCGTGTACAAATCGCCTACATAGTTGTGGTATGTCATCTCGCGGTCGAATCCATCAGTTTCTTCCACATAAGTAATCCATTGCGCATTAGCGTTGATTACCATCGTCTGTAAAGTTTCCAACGAATAGTCGCCCCACAATTTTACAGCCGGAGCTGGCAAGCCTTTTATTCGGTGCAGCCATAGAAACTGGGCCGCTAACACGTGTCCAAACAGTGTGGTGATTTTTGCATCGCGCACTTGCTGGCGAAGCAGGCATTCCATCACGCGATTATTCGCCCACGCGTTGTATTGATATAACTTTACAAAATACTTCTTCATTCGTACATTCCACTTTAACTAACTAATAATGAAAACGGCTTCAAGTTACAGAGTTTCTTTGATCGTTGCTTTATGCTGCGCGACAATCACCACGTTTTCTCAGACAAAATACCCCACACAATCGATTGAGGGTTATTCTGATTTAAATTTTTACTTACGCTGAGCGAGACTCGCTAACGTTGTCAGCGAACAAAGAAGAGTTGACTTTCTATCCGGCATGGAATTCCTCACGGGATCAAAGATGTACTGACGGTAGAGTGAACCGAAACCATGTGGGGAGCGGCACCTTTCAAAGGAAAGACCATTCATGAGACAGCTACCGTAGTTAAAAAATTAGAACAAGCCGGAGCGGTGCTTATAGCAAGTTAATAATGGGTGTACTTGATGTGATTCTTTACAGCACCCGCAGGGGGTCTATTCCTTGATAAATAATCAAATCAATTGGTGGTTTTCTTTATTTTGATACTCGCTCCAACCCCTCCTTCGCTTCCTTCAAATTGTTGTCCATTTTCAAAGCTGTCTCAAATAATTTCTTTGCCTCGGCTTTACTGCCTTTCTTTTCTTTGATTTGCGCCAATCGCATATTTGCTCCCGCATGTGAAGGCTCGTTTTGTTTAGGCGTGTAGGTGAGGTATTTTTTCAAATATTCTTCTCCTCGATCTAATTTTTGTCCACTCATTGCGCTTGTCTTTCCAAATTGATATAAGGCCAAGTAATCCTCCGGGTTCTTTTTGATTGCCTCTTCAAATAGTCCAAATGCTTTGTCAAATTGTTTCTGGCCTAAGTAAAAATTGGCCAATGCCGAAACGTATGTCGGATCCGCTTTGCTCATTTCCACAAACTCTTTTTCTGCTTCCGCCACTTTCTTTTCGTGCAAATACACATTGCCCATCTGTCGATGACCTTCTGCCGGTTTTAACTTAATGATCTGTGCGGCCACCTCTTTTGCTTTGTCTACGCTACCACCCATAAAACCGGGCGCTTGCAAATAATATTGAATGAGCGATGTACGGGCATCCAGATTTTTTGCATCTAAAGCGATCGCATTCTCCCATGCCTTTTTCATTTTGGGCGCCAACATCCCTTGTTTAATAACATTTGAATTCTGGGCAATGGTGCCGTAGGTATTGCCGAGCCAATTATGATAGTCGGCCACTTTGTCGTTGGCTTCTACAGCTTCCTCAAAATAATCAGAAGCATCATCGTAGTTTTTTTCATCGAAAGCTACCCTGCCCAAGTAATACTGAGCAGCAGCATAATCTGCATCCTTCTCGCCCACGGTATTCAATAACTTTTTTACCTGTTCTGGTTTATTTTGTTCATAAAAGTTCTTAGCCTGTTCAAGTTTAGATTGGGCAAAACTGTTGCCCGCTGATACGAGCAAAAAAACAGCGATTAATTGAAAAACTTGTTTCATAGTAAATGGATTTGTCATAAAGACTGAAATTTAAGGTAAATGGTTGTTCCAGCCTTCATAAATCTTGCTCATTTGTTTTAGTCGAACGATAACATGTTGGTTTTAATTGATTGATTGATTGTTGTTAGCTTGCCAATAAATACCCGATCATGACAAAATACATAATTACTCTGGTAGGTGTACTCCTTGTTGGTTGTTACACCAAAAAGGATTCTTCTCTCCCTCCCTTTAAACAAGCCGTTTCTATTCATTTTGATGAATCGCTGAAACCCTTCTATCATGGTGTAGCCTCCGGTGATCCATTACCCGATCGTGTTATCATTTGGACGCGTGTTACACCGGATGATTCGGTGAGTGCCGTGCCGGTAAAGTGGGAAGTGGCCGAAGATGAAAACTTCTCCTCTGTCTATCAGTCTGATACAACCTCTGCATCGGCTTTACGCGATTATACGGTGAAGGTAGATGTGGATGCTTTGAAACCCGATCATGTATATTACTATCGCTTTACAGCTTTGGGCAAAACTTCCATTGTAGGAAGAACAAAAACCGCACCAGTGGCCGCTAAAGACAGCTTGAAGTTTGCCATTGCCAGTTGCGCCAATTGGGAGTTTGGCTATTTTTCTGCATATGATAAGATCGCTGACCAACCCACCTTAGATGCCGTACTTCACTTGGGCGATTATATTTATGAATATGGAATAGGTCGCTATGGTGATACCACCTTAGGTCGTATCAATATTCCGCCACACGAAATCGTAAGCTTGCAAGATTATCGCACACGCTACTCGCTCTACCGATTGGATAAAGGCCTGCGCAGAGTACATCAGCTCCATCCATTCATTGCCATTTGGGATGATCATGAAATTGCCAACAACTCCACCGTAACCGGAGCACAAAATCATCAGCCCGAAGAAGGCGACTATGAAAAAAGAAAAGCTGCCGCCAAACAAACTTATTATGAATGGATGCCCATTCGCGAAAGCAAAGAATTATACAGATCATTTTCATTTGGCCCTCTCGCTGATGTGATTATGTTGGATGAACGGTTGGCCGGTCGCGATCCGGAAATTACAGACATTAACAATCCATCGTTGAAAAGCAATGAACGCTCGATGTTGGGAACAACTCAATTGAAGTGGTTTGAAAACACCCTGCAATCATCCAGGGCTACCTGGAAAGTGATCGGCAATCAGGTGATTTTCTCTGATGTATTTATCAAAGATATCTATCCTAAACTGGAGCGCAATCTCGACTCGTGGGATGGCTTTCCATCCGAAAAGAAAAAGCTAGTAGATTTTATACGGGCCAATAAAATTCAAGATATCATTATCACTTCTGGTGATACCCATGCTTCATGGGCTTTTGAAGCGGCTGTTGATATCACAAAAAATTATGAGCCTTTCGCAGTTGAGTTTGGTGTCACCAGTATTTCATCCGGCAATTTAGATGAGCGCAAGTCGGCTGATACGGTAAAGATTATGGAGCAAGCTTTGTTGAAGCGCAATCCACATATCAAATACAACAATCACCGCGATCATGGTTATTTGCTACTTACCCTCTATCCTACTCAAACCAAAGCCGAGTGGTATTTTATGGAGACGCTGAAGCAGCCTGTATCAAACCAAATTCTCGGAAAAAAATTTATCGTAACAAAAGGTAGTAACCGTTTGAAAGAGCAGTAAGAACTACTGCTTTTCAAACACTACTTGCAGGTTGGTAAACTCGTAGGCGGCTTGAACAAAGTCCACCAGCAGTTTCCAGTCTTCTTTTTTTACATAATTAGTTTTGTAGATTTTTGATGATTGAATAATAAGTTGATCTCCTTCAATAGTAGCGCTGCTATTGAATAGCCCATATTGGTTTTCAACTTTCGTGTTCAGTTTCTCCATACCTGTCACTTTATATCCAGCTGGTATCTTAATTTTTACTACATACTCAAGGTCACGGGCAGAAGGCAGATATACATTATATTTTCGCTCCTTCTCTTCTTCGGCTATGTTCACCTGACTTTCAATTAGCTTTCCTACACTAACCAGATAATTGGGACCGGCTCGCTTGGTTAAACTTTTCAAAGTAAAGTTGTAGTCAAAAATAAACTCGGGCTTATCGTGCCAGCGACCGAGCTGCACCACGGTGGGCTCACTGATATCTTCCATGGGCAAGTCAAATTCTCCTTCCATCGCTTCTTTCAAGCGTGTTTTAAATTTCTCCGGACGAGCCGCTAAAAATTCGCTACGTTTTTTTCCAAATTTCTTCTCAAAATTTTTTGCTTCCTTATTCTCAAACTTGACCCGTTCTTCTTCTTTATAACTATAAAAATCCGTAAGAATGTTTTGGTAATATATTCGGCTTACACCGGTAGCGAGCTTTCGAGCTTGTACGCTGGCTACACCTTCACTCAGATCAGTAAAATCTAAAGAGTAAGTTGTTACTAATCGGTTAACTTTTGCTTCAACAACCGGTATCGATATTTTTTGCAAATACCAATTCGATGGATTGGTGGTGCCTAATCCGGAATACACTGTTTCCCCCTGCAAGTCGGTATCAATCTCTCCAATAATAGAGTTTGCGTCAAAACGTCCTACATAAAATGGTTTGGGTGTATTCACTTTTAGCATGAATGACATCTCATTTTCAAAAATCAAATCACTGAGCGGTGAAACTTCCCGTGGGATTCCAATTATAAATTCGTGCGGAATGTCTTTAGATTTATAATAATTCGAAAGAAGAATCAGGTTGCGATTGACTCCGGAAGAAAGTTCGTATCCATTCAATACGCGTTCCTCCGCATTATCGGCAAATTCATAATTGCGTAACGCATAGTATGCTTCGCGTGCAATAATGTCAGTATCTTTTACGCCCTTGAATTTTTTATTCAAATGATTTTTGATGTGTGATAATGATAACGAGCCGAAGGATGTAATGTAATTGTAATAATATGAAACCAGGTCCTTCACTTCCTTGGTATCCACTTTCGATTTTAAAATTCCGGGTTCTCCAATGAAAAAAGGAAGTTGACCTGCCATCATAGCCGATGCATACGTCACCTTAAATTTAATTGTGGGCAATTCCCGATAAGGAAAAAACCAACGTAAATCTTTTACGCTTTCTCGGTCTTTATCTTCCAAGTAATAAAAGCTTCGGTCGTCTTCGCCCTGCGTTAATTTAAATCCGGGAGCGCCATTAAGCGATTTGAGATTGATGTAACATCTTCTCAAAACCTCAAAGGAAATTTTCTGCTTTACAATCGGATATTCTGAATGCAGTTGAAATAGCACCGGATCAAATGCATAATACTTAGCTCCCATCAACGAAATATTCTCTTCTTTTACAATGTAGTAATCCAAGATATCGCCAACCACTAAATTTGGAATCGCCAGTTTATACGACTCCTGCTGCATGCCATTGTAAGTTTCTTTTTCCTTTACAGCCTCAGACATCGGCACTTCAACCTGCGACCCGTCTTGCTTAACAATTTTGAATCCCGCATATGAATTCAACCGGTTGGAACCCATGGGAGAACCACCCTGAAGTGTAAACTGCGCATATTCTTCAATCGCTTTTGAGGATAATAATTTAACACGAACATGTGTAAAGCGATCGTAATTTAAATTGGATATGATGGCATCTTTTCGATAATACAACACATTCGATTTAGCAAGAATAACGGCTTGCTCCTCTTTCCACTTATCCGGAATTTGCGTTACCTGAAAATCCTTATCCGTATTGGCCCACATTAATGCCTTCACTTCCTCTGCACGCTTTTTGTTGGAGTTGATACCCTGTGCCCAAGTGCTTCCTACCAATAGAATGCATGCACCAATCCATAGACTATATTTTTTCATTGGATTTACTTCTGCTTTAATGTGATCTGATTATTATAAAAATTCTTCAGCTCTTGAATGGAGCTATTCCACTTTTCAAATTCGGTCGTGGGCAATGTGTTTTTCAAGATTTTTATCTGGCGGGTATAAACAATCTTGTTCCCTACCTGCTGATAGCGCATATCGAATTCATAGTAAGGGCTTTTAATAGCCAATGGCTCCGGCAAATAGCTTAGTTGATAACCATCCGGAATGGTCAACTCCATTTTTACTTTTTTGTTGGACCTTGAACGGAACATGTACGGAACTTTGCGATCTTTCTTTACCTGTGCACTCGCAAAATCGTCTTCGAAGTCTAAATCAACGTATAGCTCCTGGTTGTTTTTGTAGAGTTGATTTTTAAGTGCAGCTTCACAGCGAATCATCATCACGGTGTCGCGCTTTAAACCCATCACCTGCGGTTTCTCGAATTCATCAGGGCTTGCTTTACCTGATAAATAACGTTTCATAAAATTAATTCGGTCGTCTGTCTTGAGTGTATTCCAGTAATACAACATGTTTTTTTTGGTCTCTCCATTCAGAGCCGTGGTGCCTGTTCCTTTCAACACATTGTCGGTAATTGAAAACTGCCAAGTGGCATCTTCCAAATACAAATCAATGGGTTCTTCAGGCACTTTACTTAACACAAAATCTCTTCCGTTTTCAATTAAAATCTCTTTGCCTTGAATGCGTTCTGCATGTTCTCCCATAGCGTTCTGCTTTTCGGTGGCATCTAAAATCAACTGCTTGTCCTTCAACATCACTGTGCAAATCATATGGTTATCTACCGCCAGCGTTGGTAAATTGTAAGTGTAAGGAATTTTGCTGGTACCGATCCAAGTCAGGCGTGCATCATACCCGGCAATGGTAAGCATTGCTTTAGTAAGGTTGGCCATTCCCTTACAGTCGCCATAGCGTTTATAAAATACCTCGCTGGCATCTTCCGGCTTAAAGGCAGCAATGCCATCTTCAAAAGCAATGTATTTGATATTGTCTTGCACCCAATAGTATATAGCACGAATCTTCTCTTCATCGGTTTTCAAATTTTTGGTAAGGTCTACTACCATGGGCTTGATGGCATCATAGTTGGTGTTGAGTTGAGCTGTTAATGAAGCATACCATTTGTAGAGGTCTTGCGTAGATGAAAGTACTGGTACCCTTACCTTTTGAGGTGATTGATACGATTTACACAACACAAGTAGGTGCGGAATGAAATGCAGATAGCCAGGCTGATTGTCTTCTTTTGGCATCGCTTCGAAATTTTGAATGGTGAAGGTGTATACTTTTCCATTCGCAGAAGGCGTAACTTCTTTATCTATTTTATAATTCGCAAAATTGCGTTCAATTAACTCCAACTCTACACCATCTGGCACAATGAAGTTTACTTCTCGCCATTTGCTGGGCGAGTCTTCATGAAAAAATACTTGCGTTACGTATTTGGGATCTTTATATAAGATGCTAGACTCGTAATTGACTACCTGCCCAACCTGACTAAGCTGCGTACGATATACACACATCTGACCATCCGAATAAAAAATATCTTCACTAACAGAACTTCCGCAGTATTTATCGTGAAGTTGATTTCGGTCTTTATCTGTTTTAAGCGAATAGCTCTCAATGGCCACATGGTTATTTGAAAAATTCCGTAAGAGCAGCGTGGCATTCAGCTTGAGTGCGATGTATTGGTTTTTGTTTTTTTCACGCGCTTGTAAAGAACCATACTGATTAATAAAATATTCATACGTTGTTACGCACTTCACCGCAGCAACATCGGCCTTATCAAAAACCTTTTTTAACGCAGCAGCCTCAATAGCAGCCGCTTCGCTGATCTTCTGTGCCTGAGTATGGGGTGCAACCAACAGAAATACCAAAAGCGCTCGTATTACCGTTATAGAATAGCTGGAGTAAATAAGATTATGCATCTGCTCGGAATCGTGTAGGAAATCAAAGATAACCAGCAACTTTAAATTCCACCCCATTCAAATTCATTAAATTTAACCCATTAATCCACAAGCATGAAAGCACGCCTTACACTTCTCTTTATAATAGTCATACTTTCAACCGGCCATGCTCAGGTCATTGGAAGTACGTTTCCCGAAATGAAAACAGAAACGGTAAATGATAAACCCGTTGTTTTACCTCAAGATACCAAAGGCAAATACACATTGCTGGGTCTCGCTTATTCTAAGAAATCCGAAGAAGAGTTAAACAGTTGGTTCAATCCCATCTTCAGCAAATTCATTCGCAAGCAAGAAGGCATGATGGCCAGTTTTGCCTACGATGTAAATGTCTATTTTGTGCCCATGTTTACAGGCGTGAATGCCGCAGCCACCGGCACGGCTAAAAAGAAGGCATTAAAAAATACGGACCCACAATTGCTTCCGTACATTCTTTTCTATCGTGGTGAATTAAAAAAATACAAAGAAGCGCTCGATTTTGAAAAACGTGATATCCCTTACTTCTTTGTATTAGATCCGGAAGGAAAAATTGTGTATGCCACTTCAGGTGCTTTCAGCGAAGCCAAATTGGATGCCTTGGAGGAAGCAATTCAAGATTAATTTTTAACGGCACTTAAATCTCACTTTACATACTACCATGCACCCAATCACCAAAGAGAGTATCATCGAAGCACACGAACGAATCAAACCCTACATACATCAAACACCCGTACTTACCAGCGAAAGTATCGATGAACTCGCAGGTTGTCGGATTTTTTTTAAATGCGAAAATTTTCAGAAAGTAGGTGCCTTCAAAGCAAGGGGTGCCATGAATGCAGCAATGTCTTTGTCGGAAGTGGAACGCACGAAAGGATTGGCCACACACTCTTCGGGCAATCATGCGCAGGCTTTAGCACGCGCAGCCAAAATCTTGGGAACGAAGTCATACATCGTAATGCCGCGCACTGCTCCTGAAATTAAAAAGCGTGGCGTGCGCGCCTATGGTGGCGAAATCTTTGAATGCGAGCCTACCCTGCAAGCCCGTGAAGCAACCTTGGCCGAAGTAATTGCAAAAACAGGCGCTACTGAAATTCATCCGTTCAACAATTACAAAGTAATCGAAGGACAAGCAACCGCTACAAAAGAGTTAATTGAAGCCGTGAGTCCATTGGACTATGTTTTGGCACCAGTAGGCGGTGGTGGTTTGTTAAGTGGCACTGCACTGGCCGCTAGTTTTTTCTCGCCAAAAACAATTGTGATTGGTACCGAACCTGCCGGTTCAGACGATGCTTTTCGTTCTTTACAAAGCGGTAAAATCGAAGAAGCTCAATCCAACACGATTGCCGATGGGCTTCTCACCAAATTAGGCGACAAAACGTTTCCGATTATTCAGGACGGAGTAAAAGAAATTATTACGGTAACAGACGAAGAGATCATTGCCGCCATGCGACTTATCTGGGAGCGATTAAAAATCATTGTGGAAAGCTCTTGCGCAGTTCCGTTTGCAGCGGTACTCAAGAGCAAACAAAAATTTCTAGGCAAGCGGGTGGGCATTATCCTTTCCGGAGGAAACGTGGATTTAGAAAAAGTGGGTAAATGGTTTGCTAATTGACCGGCTTGCCGGCTGCTTTCCAATTCTTAATGCCGCCTTCCAACTCAAAAACTTCGTAGCCCTTTTCGCGCAAAATGGCTGCGGCTTTGGCGCTGCGTATGCCGCTGCCACAATAAACAAACAAGGGTTGCTTTGGTAACGAATCTAGCTTCGTAGCAAAGGCATCATCGTAAACAATGTTTTTTGCTTCTGCGATCTTTCCATTAGCTACCTCTTCTTCGGTGCGCACATCCAACAGAATGGCATTGGTTGTGTTTTTGTAATTCGATTCAAACGCTGCGGGAGCTAATACTTTTTCGGATGGCGCCTTGCTGCATGCAATTGCCAAAACGGCTATCCATAGTAATTTCTTCATTCGGTTGGCTCTATTAATTCCCAATTAAATTCCACCTAGGCGTTCCAATAATTTTTTGGTAGCACGTATTCCCTCTTCCTCCGAAAGTTTTCCTCCTTCATACTCAATACCAATATGTCCGGTATAGCCGGCTGCTTTCACAATCGGAAGCATCTTCGTGTAATCTGTTTCCAAACAATTTCCGTTTTCATCAAAGTCATAGCTCTTGGCACTCACTCCTTTGGCAAACGGCATCATTTCAGTCACACCTTTGTAGCGATCATAGCTATCTACGCACGTGTCATTCTCGCGCTTCAAACAGAAATTCCCAAAATCAGGAAGGGTGCCGCAATTGGGAAGGTTCACGCCTGCAATCACTTTGCTAAGCCACTCCCCATTAGAAGAAAAACCACCATGGTTTTCAACAATTACATTGATATTCGATTGGGATGCAAATTCACTCAAAGCGCGCAGGCCATCCATTCCGGCTTTGGCAACTTCTTCCGCACTTCCCTCTCCGTAGCAGTTTACCCGAATGGAATGACAGCCTAGGTATTTAGCCGCATCTACCCATTTGTAATGATTTTCAACTGCTTCTTTTCTTTTCTTCGCATCAATATCGGCCATCGCTCCTTCGCCATCACACATAATCAAAACGCTGGTCACTCCGTTGTCATCGCAGCGCTTTTTCAATTCAGCCAGATAAGCTGTGTCTTTCGCTTTGTCTTTAAAAAATTGATTCACATATTCAACTGCCGAGATGCCAAACTCATTTTTGGCCTTCACCGGAAAGTCGAGGTTATCCATCTTTTTATCGTAGAGCATACGGTGCAGCGACCACTCGGCTAACGAAATTTTGAAGAACAACTCATTGGATACTGCCGAAGCTACCGAGGTAGTGTCAGATGTAGAATCCTTGGTTGATTTGGTGGAACATGCTGCGATCCATCCGGCAGTCATTCCGTACGCACCCAGCAAACTCAGGCTTTTTATAAACTCTCTTCGGTTCGTATAATTCATACAAGGTTATTTTGAAAAGAAAGTTAAGAAAGTAAAAGTGAATCGCAACACCTCTCATCAAAATGGTTGGCCGTGGGTGCTTTTCACAAGCACATGGGCCAGCGGCTTGGCGTAACGTGCCATGTCTACTGCTAAGTTGGATGTCCATTCGCTGCCAAACAACTGTTGTATTTGGCGACCCGCCCACAACCGTTTTGAAAAAAGAGCATTCCATTGTTGCCGATAGGTGGCTTCCATTTGTTGGCGCGAAATCCGCTCGTGGCAAAAGTCCGCCACACACTCCGACAAAATTTTTGACGCATGAATGGCGATGGCCATTCCATTGCCACAGAGAGGTGTGATCATGCCGGCTGCATCACCGCACATCAGCACATGATTTTCAACCGGAGCTTTGGTGGCAAACGAAATTTCATTGATCACTTCGGGGCGATCCCACAAAAATTCAGATTCGGTAAAAATCTTTTTCAAATAAGGATTTCGAAACAAAACGGTGCGTTCCATTTCTGGCAAATTGCCGTGGCGTTTTACGTTGCTGCGATGCGTCAAATAGCACAACGTGCTTTTGCCCTCCTCCACATTGCTGATTCCACAGTAACCATCTTTAAAATTATGAAGCGAAATGCGGTGAGCAGGGTGTTCTGTACGAATGTGATACTTCACACCTACATAAGGAGATCGTTTTTTCACAAAGCCGCGCTGCAAGTGTACATCCAATTTTGAACGCTTTCCAAATGAGCCAATCACTACCTCTGCGCTCCAGGTGTGGTCTTTTGTTTTTACTTCAAATTGATCTTTTTCAAAATGAATGGACTCCACTTCGGTATTTACATAACATTGTACGCCCGCTTCAACACATTTTTGGTAAATGAAGTGATCAAAGGCATACCGGCTGATGCCAAATCCACCTAAATCCAATGCAATGATTGCTTCGCGTCCACTTACGGAGGTCAATTGAAGTTGGTCGATGTGAGGTGGCTGGAAATGGGCTGGAAAAAGATCCAATGATTTCAAAAAAGGGATGGTTTCGTTCGAAATGTACTCTCCGCAAACCCGATGAAAGGGATATTGCTTTTTTTCGACTAAAATCACCTCCACATTTTTTCGGGCCAGACTGTATGCGGAAATAAGGCCTGCTAATCCACCTCCAACAACAATTACCTTTTTCAACTGTTTTTCAATTTAAATTGACTTGTTTACATCTTTTATCACTAAAATGGTTACCAACAGTTAAACTTAATCATCAATTCAACGTCTATAAAGTATGGTTCCCCAAGTTAAAGATTCCGAAACACTGCATGTGTTGATGGTCGGTAATAATCCGATTGAATTAAGTTCCCTAGTCAACCGGCTTTCCGAAACCCGCAGCACTAAAATAAATACAGAGTTTGCTTTCGACTGGAAAAGCAGTCTTAACTGTTTAGCGTCATTCACCCCCTCGCATATCATCATTGACGACAATATTGGTAAACAGGAATTGCAGCTTTCTGTTAATAAACTCCAATCTTTTCGCAAAACAAAAAACATTCCGATCACCGTTCTGAAAAATTCCAATTATCAGGAAACGTTAACCGAAGGCATTTTAAATTATGTGCTTAAGTCCAACATTTCTCCCGATTCGCTGTACAAATCGTTGGGTCATTCAGTAAAATATCGGCAAGCTCAGGAATATTTGCAGCAGGCCTTTAAGAAAAGGAAGAGTCAGCTCGCTAAGTTACTGCATTTGTAAGATCAGATTTGATTTTCCAGTATAAATTCCTTTTTCATCTTCTCTCCGTTTCGCAAAATCTCTACTTTGATTTTACGTCCGGGTTTTGAATTAAAAAAGTTATTGACATAACTCAGCTCATAGTCAGACACGCGCACCCCATTCACCGATACGATTACATCTCCCACTTTCAAACCGGCCGCAGCCGCTGTGGTGTTGGTGCGCACATCCGAAATCTCATATTCACGTAGCTTGGGGCCTTTCGCCCGAAGCGTAATCCCGCTCAAGCTGTAGTAAAATTTCTTTTTGAAGGATGCATTTTTTTTGATGTACATCATTTCTCCCGGAAAATTGAAGATAACCGTAAAGCGGCTCAGCAAATCACCACCCACAGAACCGTTCCGCGGAGTAAAATTCTTGCTGCCCACGGAATCCCGATAGGCATAATCGTCCGGGAAGCTGGTGATGAGATCGTTCAATTCGTACTTGCCAAACTTCAATAATTTGGTTCGGCTGATTTTTCCGGTAATGATTCCGGCAATTCCTCGGCCGAGTATGCTGGAAATGTTTTTGTCCGGCATTCGTAATCGCTTGTCTGAATCTTCTTCGATTAGCAGCCCATGGCTGGCACCAGTGTCAACTAAAAATTTAGCGGTAATTTGTGATGAGTCGCGCACGCTGATGGTCAGTTCAACAAATGGCTTGGTGTCTTCGATGCGAATCGGCAAAGCTTGATAGCTTTTTTTGGGTTTGAAATTTTCCGGTCGCATCAAAATCATTTTTTTGGCCTCATAGTCAATCATCACTACAAAACGACTGAACAGTTCATATCCTAAAATGCCATGCACATCAGTACCCATTGAATTTTTCAATTCCAGATAATCTTCCTGCAACACCAACATGGAATGTCCCTGGCCATGAACACCAGGCATGTCAAACGTAACATTGGAAGTAATGAAAGCATCTACCAGTTTTTGTCCACCGGGGCCCGAAAGAGAATATTTGCGTGTGTACGAAAGGTTTAAAATATCGCTATAAACCTTTTGTGTTAAAATGGCTGTGCGCACACCGGTGTCGATAATAAATTTAAGCGGCAACCGATTATTTAAAATCACCGGAACTACGATCAGGTTGTTGTGAATTTCGATAGGAATATCGATGCGATTCACGCCATCCGGTAACGAAAATCCCAATGTCTGTTGACTATAACCGGGAAGGGTTGACAGAAAAATTAGTGCAAAAAAAAATTGCCTCATCGCAACGAGCATAGTTAAAGCTACTGCTTTTTTGCAGAACTTAACTCGGTTGAACGGAAAACACCCCTAATTGGGTTAGCAACTCGTTTGGGCTTGGTGCCACATTCAACACTTCCAGGCTTCCATGACCCAAAAAGCCGTGGCGCGTCATCAAACGCATTTGTTCGAGTAGGTGATCAAAAAATGAATTTGTATTAAGTATGCCAATGGGGCTTTGAATCAAACCCAATTGCCTCCAGGTCAATATCTCAGCCAGTTCGTCCAGTGTGCCCCATCCACCCGGCATAGCAATGAAGGCATCGGTCATTTCAGCCATCCGCTGTTTGCGTTGGTGCATGGTATCTACCACCTCCAATTGGGTAAGCCCATGATGGGCTACTTCTCTTCTTTGTAAAAATTCGGGAATTACGCCAACCACTTTTCCTCCGGCCTGTAAGGTGGCGTCTGCAACTATGCCCATGAGACCCACATTACCTCCACCATAAACGAGTGTGTTTTGGCTGGAACCAATGAGTGTTCCCAGTTCATGAGCGGCTTCATGATAGATAGGTTCTGATCCGGTCGATGATCCGCAAAAAACGCAGATATTCATTCAGCCGATTAGTGCTTTATATCGTGCTCGTTGTTGCTGACTTTGTTATTCGGGAAAAGCCAGATTGATGCAATCGCTAAAACGAAAAGCGCTAATACAATTCCAAATACTACCATAATTAAAAAGCGTTTATTTTGCCAAAAGTAAATGGATAACATTAAATATTTGCAAATTGGAGGTTAAATATTAACTAGAAGGTTTAACGGGCTCTTAATTTTGAAATGACCATTAACTTTCAACACGAAACGGATGAATTTGGCATCCTTCTGATGCAAGGCTGGCCATGTGACTTTAGAAAACAATTGTGTAAAAAATGAAGAAGTTTTTAATTATTCTCGGGATTGTAGCCTTGGTGCTTATCGCGGCACTGGCGTATGTTCGGTTTTTCTACACCAAATCGTTTAGCCCGGAAGGCGAGGTGGCTTTTGAAAATGGAAAACTAAAAGTTGGGGTCTATTACAACCGTCCTTCTAAAAAAAGTCGGGTTATTTTCGCGAAAGATGGCCTTGTGCCTTTTGGAAAAGTGTGGAGAACGGGAGCCAACGAAGCCAGCATATTTAAAACAAATCAATCCCTTGATTTTGGTGGGAAGACCCTCGAAGCCGGTGAATATAGTTTGTGGACCATTCCGGGCGAGCAATCATGGAAGATCATCTTCAACAAAGAAATTCCGGGATGGGGAGTGGGTTTTGACGGGCAGGCATTGCGAAATCCGGAAATGGATGCACTCATGATTGAAGCTCCTTCCGTTACACAGGATAAAGAATTTGAACAGTTTACGATTTCTGTAGAAAAAGCAGGTGAAGAAATGGAGTTGCTCTTCATCTGGGATAAAACATTAGTGGCCGCTCCATTTTCATCAAAAAATTAAGACGTCTAATTTTCCGTTCGAATGATACAAGTAATTCCTTCTATCGCCATACGAAAAGGCAAAGTGGTAAAAATGCGCAAAGGTGATCCGGCCAGCGAAAAAGCGTATGATGAAAATCCGGTAGATCTCGCCAAGCGATTTGAAGATCATGGCATTGAGGTTCTTCATCTGGTAGACTTGGATGGAGCTGAAACCGGTGCCCCAAAAAACCTTCACGTGCTCGAACAAATTGCCGGGTACACAGATCTCAAGTTAGATTTCACCGGAGGTATCAACACCGATGGCGATATTGGCAATGCCTACAACTACGGAGCCGATTATATCACCGCTTCGAGCATTGCTATTGCCAAACCTGAATTATTCGCATCGTGGATTGTATCATACGGTCGCGAAAAAATGACACTGGGTGCCGATGTTACCGATATCCAATCGAAAAAGGTTTCTTTCCGCGGATGGCAAAATAAGTCCGATATCAATCTCTTCGATCATCTTCAATATTTCTACGACAAAGGGTTGAAATACGCCAAGTGTACCGACATCTCTCGCGATGGTGTTTTAGAAGGCCCTGCATTCTCTTTCTATCAGGATATACTCAATAAGTTTCCCGATCTGAAAGTGCTGGCCAGCGGTGGTGTGCGCGGTGCCGATGATATCAAACGCCTCAACGACATGGGTGTGTTTGCCGTAATCTTTGGAAAGGCCTACTACGAGGGCATTCTCAAATTGGAAGATCTGAAGCCCTTTCTAGTCAAGTAAAAATTCACTTGCTACACTTGTGTAAATGAAAGTGTCGGCCAAGGTTTGGTAGAAATACCGCTTTGGTTGAGCGCACGATCTGCCTGTTGCCCATGGCGAATCAAGTGTGCAATCAAGAACATAAACACATCTCCCAATTTTAGTTTGATAAAGGGAGCAATCGAGATACCTACTTTTACTTTCTACTTTTACTTTGTGAAGGTCAATAACTTTTGACTGGCGCAATAACTTCAATAATATCTCTTGCTGATCGATAAATTCAGCAATCACCTGATGGCTCTCAAGAATGTTGGTTGGTGCATGATCTTTGGGTGATTTCATTTTCGTTGCAAGTGATCCATTCTCTTTGGGCATCATCATTTTCGTAAAATAATTTCCCAACCATCCGGAATGGAAATTTTCAGTTGAACCTGTTGCTGCTTTATCAATTGCTTTCTGAATAGCTGGTAAATAATAGCGACCATAACTGTTCACATGTTGAAGACATTCATTTGCGCTCCAGGAAGATGCTGACGGCTTAAGAGCAAATTGAGCGTGTGGTACTAGTTGCCATTCGCAAATGGATTTGGTTAACAGATGCTCCACTAGGGTTTCGAGTTCGGATATTAATTGCTGCTGTCGATAGGTGCCCATAGTTTCTAATTTTGAAGCAAATAGCAGCCAATCGCTTTCATAAATCTTGGTGCAGACAAAGATTTTATACTCGTACTGTCGCCAGGAGCTTGCTGAATGTGGCCGCATCAATTCCTAAATACGATGCGAGGTATTTATGTGGTATTAATCGTAGCACCTGCGGACTTCGCTTCAAAAGCGTGGTAAATTTTTCTTCTGCGCTAAATGTTTGCAACTCAATTTGTCGCTGCAGCGCGCCTTTCAGTGCATAGGCCGTGGCTGTACTCAACATCCGCGCGAAATTTGGAAACTCCAGACACAGTGCATTTACCTGTGCATAGGTTGTTTTTAAAAATTCGCTCTGCGTGAGCGTTTCTAAAAAATAAAGCGAAGGGGTTTGTGTTAAAAATGAATCAGCTACTCCTGAAAACGAGAATGGGTATGTAAAAAGAATCGTGGCTTCTTTATCCTCCTTGGTGAGATAATAAGCCCGCTGCACGCCTTCGGTAATAAAGTACAATGTTCGTTCGGTGTCTCCTTTGGCAGTAAGAATGGTTTTTCGTTTGGCTTCGCCTGATTGCCAGATTGCTGAAAAGCGACCCCATTCTTCGGGAGCCAGTGGATGGATTGCATCAACAAATCGATGCAAATGTGTGATGGCTTCCGGGTGGTTCATTCCGAAAGGTAGAATGGAATAGACATCAAAAAAAACCCGATGACTTTCGCCACCGGGCATTACCTACCTACATCTATTTATCTTTAGTTCACTGTGAGATCAAATTCCACATCCAAGTCACTATCGCCATCTGCGGCCGCGTTTGTGGCAGAATTCAAATTAGGTCTTTTCTCAACCATCTAATTTTAGAATTTGGCTACTGCACGCGTTTTGGTTCAACTGATATTGCAAACCAACCTGCTTGATATTCTCTTGTGCTATATCTAAGTCCATCAACCGAATTAAAGGTGTTCAAAATCACATTGTCAGCGAAATTTATTATAACTGCTCCTAGCTCATCATTGCCTTCAGTGTAGCTCTTTTGGATTGTTGTTGTACGCGTTTCTTCTAAACTAGCACCAAATTTTAGTCCAATTTTTTTTAATACACCCTCAATACCAAAGTTAGTTGCAAATTGAACGGTTCTTGTGTCAGTGATAGTCGTATTTTCAATTCTGTCAACTTCCTCAATCTCAATTTTAATTGATGAAGCGTACTGGTTCAAATCCCAATTAAACAAAGGCAAGTTTAAATATTTATCTCCTCGAATTCTTAAGCTATTAATAGTAAACGGAGCACCTGAATAGGGTTGTGTAGACCTAACTCTGAAAAGCTCATTTATTGATGCTGGGAAAAAGGTTACAAATTCTGTGCCTATACCATTTTTAGCATTTAGCAATACCTTAACCTTAAATTCAAAAAAACCATCTGACCAACCCGAAACAACTGACCTATATCCATTTACTAAACCAAATCTATATCTTTGTTCTCCAGCCTGATCAGCAATTTTGCTGTATGCAGAAAACCCATTATCGGAGCCAGGAACACCTCGTAAGCTAAAGAAAGTAATATGTTCCTGAAAATCATATGAAAAAGAGCCAGACGGAGTGCTTGGTGAAATATTATAGTAAATATAGTCCCTATGCCAACCGTCAGAAGTACCATAGATATTAAATGCTTCAATAAGCCGTTGATCAATTTGGTTCGGAGCATAAATTCTAGCAGTATTAGTTGAATTGAGGGAACCATTAAAACTGTCGTGTAAAAACTTAAAACTTTTACCGTCTTTTGCACGCACAACATTAAGTATATCCTTTCTTCCACTCTTTGTTTCATTTTCGATTCTCACTCCTTCTGTTATACGTTCGTTCTCTTTAATAACCACAACCGGAAAATTCGGTATCAAGCTAGCTTCAAGGGTATATTCCTCACCTGTTTCTTTTATGATAAAAACATCATTTGTTGATCTGGTATTGTAGGCTACATGAGGTATTTCCGATTGAGTATCCCATGAACTAGCGGAAAATGAACCATTAGGGAGTTCAGGAACAAAGATTGTTAATGTTGGAAAATCACTTTCTATCTGTTTTAACTCATCTGCATTTTTAAAATAGCTCTGAAGCAATGATCGAACACTAGTGCCATCCGCTATCTGTTCATCTTTTATTAGATAATATAGAACATCATAGTCATTGTCAAACATTTTCAATGCTTCTCGTTTAATCAACTCCCGAAGTTGTGAATTGTCGGCTAGAGCTTTTGCGAAAGCTTTTGCGAAAGCTCTCTTTTGTTCAGTTTTAGTATTAGAATTAGATAGTTTGTCTTGAATATGTCTCCGATCCAATGATGGTTCATCATTGCAGGAAATAGTTAAAGCAAATAAGATTAGAGTTGCAAAAGCAATTTTCAAGTTGATCCTCATATTACATTCTGTTAAGTCTTGAATCTGTTTATGATTGTTAATGTTAAAACTACATGACTTGAGCTATGAGTAAGATATATCAGTTTTTTTTAATTTTATCTTTGATTTAGTTTATTGACAAATCAAATTCCACATCCAAATCACTTTCCCCATCAGAGAATGTGCTAGTTGCTGACTTTAAGTCGGGCTGATGCTTCAAAACAATCCTGAATTTGCCACTGCCTGTTGCGTTAATGGTTGTCCAGGATGTGCTTAGACCCAATGGTAAATTATTGTCGTCTTTGTCATTGTAATTAACCAAGTCTGCACGTGCATCAATATTTCCATTGCCTGCCGGATTTGAAAAGGTATTGTTGGTCCATGCAAAAAAGAACATGTGCTCATTCTTCTCCTTTTTTATTTCCTCTGTTACATCGTATTCAGGCGCAGTGGTGGGTGCCAATTCATTGATCATCGTGATCGTAAGCGTATAGGGCATATTTTTCACCAAGTTGATCGGGCCGCTGAGTACGCGGTTAATCGGGCCATCAGTTCCATCCGGGTCGGTAACGTTTACAACAACCGGGCTTCCAGTTACTGGAGTAAAGGTGAATGTTGCTTTCGTGATCGCTTCTTTTATGTTTTCAGGTTTAGGATCATCTTTCGAACAACTAGCCAAAAACAGTAACGAGCCGGACGTCAACACAAAAAAGATAAATCGAAGACTTTTCATATAGTTTTTATTTTAATGCAACAATGTTGCAATAATAGGCTGTTTATTTGAAATGTCAAAATTTTTTAAAAGCTGTAATGAAGGCCGAGCGTAATATTTCGACCTACATCGTCAGCAAAATAGCGCAGCCGGTTAGTGTATTCGCGGAAGGATTGGTTGGTCAGATTATCGGCAGAAAGACGAATTTCGCATTTCGAACTCTTTAGTTTCCAGGTTGCTCCTACTGAAAGGGAAATCAAGGCGTAGCCATCGGGAGCAGCCTTAAAATCAAAATTTCCGGGGCGTTGCGCGACAATATCGATGCCCTGTGCCTGCGCTTCTATGATTTGGCGAGGTGTAATTACCTGTGGCGCTCGGGATTGGTTGGCCACCCACCTCAATTTTGATTCGGCACTCCAACTCCATTTTTTTTCAGGATTGGATTCATACCGAACTCCTAAATCCACGCGATTGGCTGGAATAAATACTAGGTAATCGTTTTGCGTTTCGTCCGTGGCGCGTAGGTAGGATGCTTTGCCCGTAAGGGTCCAAAATGAATTGATTTTGTAATTCGAAAAGAAATCGATGCCCATAAAAGAAGCATCGGTTTGCGTATAGCGGAAGTAGGGAAAAATACCACGAAGGCTCTGGGTAATGCCGCGCGGTTTTAGGTAAATGAAATCAAAAATGTAATTCACATATCCGGTTATCTCCGTTGTAAACCGGGGCTTTTCAAGTTTATAACCTACCACCCATTTGAACGCCTTCTCCACATTCACTCCCGATTTTTCGTAGGGCCTTACTTCCGAAGTTGTTTCACTCAACAATAATCCATATTCGATCGAGGCGGCACTTTGGTGTGTTCCAATGCTGTATAGCTCGGCCACGTTGGGCGGTCGCCATGCGCTGCTGAATGAACTGGTAAATGAAGACGTACTTGTTAATCTACGTTTTACTGAAACCGTACCGCTGGCATTCTGAAAATCAATTGTCGAGTGATAGAGTTTATTATTAAGGTCAAAGCCAATTACATCATAATTTTTCACATCGTAGCGCAAACCCAATTCCAACATCCACTGACGGAGGCTAATCTTTTCTACCACAAATAAGCCCATGGTGATGTGATCAAAATTGGGAATAAATGGAATGGTTTGTGTGCCATCAATTTTGTTATTGTTTTGATACAGCGCGTTGATTCCCCAACTGCTTTGCCAACGGGGCGAATGGGTTCGCTGCCACTCCGCATCAAGTGTCTGTGTGTATAGCTGAAAGCCAAGCGCTGGAATTTCCCTAAGCGAGCCCCTGCGAAAATCATATTCCGTTCTCCGATTACTTTGAAAACCATATTGAAACCGAAATTCATTTTTCCCTTTTTCTATATGCGCATTGATCTTGACCAAATCATGTTGCACCGACTGGCGTGGCTGCTTAATGTCGTAGGTAAAATCAGTTGTGTATTGAGGCACTGTGCGTTCCATTGCATTGGCTAAGTCTTCAATTGATTCGACTGAAGTACCTCGTAAAATGCCAATGGAGGTATTGAAGTGACTATAAAAAATATCAATGCCGCTTTTCTCCGTATGGTAGGCCGTAGACAACGAAAAGTTTTGCTCTTCAAAACCGGTATTGGATAACACATAGTTTGCGGCCCGAGCATCGCCTGCCTTTTTGATGGTGCCTTGTGTGCGCCAACCGAAGCCCGGCCATTTTTTAGACCCACCTTCTAAAAAGCCGGAGATTACCCCTGAGCCATTGTTGGAAGCAACGATGGTGTGGAGTTGTCCTCCTATACCTGCTTCAGTCGGAAGCTTGGCCGGGTTAACAAGCACCACGCCACCCAGCGCATCCGCTCCGTATTTGATAGCGGCTGCGTCTTTGATCACAATAATATTCGAGGCGATAAACTGATCCACTTCCGGAGCATGTTCTACGCCCCAGTTTTGGCCTTCCTGCCGAATGCCGTTATTCAAAATCAACACACGCTGGCTATGCACACCATGGATCACCGGTTTGAAAATGGCAGGGCCCGTTTGAATGCTGTTAACACCCGGAATCTCGCGTATCGATTCACCCAGCGATTTGCCCATCGTTTCTTCCAATAATTTGCCGGAAAGAGAACTGTAGGTCGAAGTGACTGCCAGATTGGTATGTTTATCTTCAATCACCACTTCATTCAATGAGGTGCTATCACTTTGCATGGTGATAATCCAGGGTTTATTGAAGGGCACCTTCAGGCTGGTCGTAATAGTTTGGTAGCCTACGTACCGAATCTCTACCTCATACTTGCCCGCACAGAGTTGTGTAAACTCAAACTTGCCGGCCTCACCAGCAATCACACCCTTTTTTTCTTTAGTTAATACAAGTGTTGCCCCCGCGAGCGGCATACCACGATCATCCTCCACTTTACCTGAAACGGTAAACGAACAAGGCTGCGCCCAGCCGACTAGCGGCATAAAAATCAATAAAAGAAAGGCAACCCTCATTTTGCAACAAAGTTGCGAATATAAGGAAAAGCAATCGTTTCATGGCTCATACTGGTTGAGTGGCTCACTTGTTGACGAAACGGAAGGTTCCGTTGGCCATAGTTGATCTTCTGAAGACGATCCACAACAATATCAAAAGAATGCAGTCAAATTGAATCGAGTAAAACCTCCTTATTCTGAAATGACAAAGAGAAGATTATTGATCGTGGTTTTTGTGTTGCATCATGCCGTGGCTTCTTCTTTTTTCGCTGATTCTACTTCTTTTCAAAGCAAACAATTGTTGAAAGCGGGGCTTGCCTATCAAAACGATGGGAAGATAGAACAGGCATTGCAATCGTATTTTTCAGCACTCCGATTAGCCAACAACACGCACGAAGGATGGGATGCGGCCATGGTAAGCCAGCGTATTGCTAATTTGTACGAGCAATATTACCGGTATGAAGAATCGTTGAAGTATTTGAAAACTACCCATCGGTATTTTCAACGTGTCGATAGTGTATTGGCGTTGGCCAAAGTAAGCAACAATGTGGCGTGGCATTTTATCAAGTTGCATCAGATGGACTCTGCTTTGCGCTATGCTGAACAATCGATTCAATCTTTTCGAAGATTGGATAACCCGCCTACTATGGCGTACTGCATTGCGCTGGAGTCGCTGGGTGAAATTTATTCCTTCAAAGGAAAAGATGATTTAGCGCAAGCTACCCTGAAAGAATGTCTTGACTTAGGACATCGTACAAAAAATGAAGTGATCGTTGGTTTTGCCAACTATGGTTTAGCGCTCAATGAATTTAATCATTCCCGATATGCCACTGCCAAAGCCTATATCTCCCGTTGCGTACCGATTGCCGATCAGTATGCCACTGGCGCTTTGCTGGCCGATGTTTACCGACTTGCTTTCCAGATTTACGACTCATCGCATCAACCAACGGTAGCCTATCGTTACCTGAAAGTCTACCAACAGTTACGCGACTCGCTCTACACGCAGGATGTGGAGAAGAAAGCCGCCATCGTGAATGCCAATTATGAAATTCAAAAATAGGAAAGTGAACTGAAGGTGTTGGCGCAAAACAACGCCATTCAAAAACTGGAACTCAATCAGCAAATTCTAATGCGCAATGTGGGGATTGGCGCGCTCGCTAGTGTGGTACTGATCAGCTTGCTCGTGTATAGCCGCATTCAAAGCAAACGAAGATTTGAAAAGCGAGAGTACGATCGAAAAAAGGAAGAACTGGAACAAGCTCGATTGATGCAACTTTCGTTGCTGCCGCAAAAGCCCTTTCAAGAAAACGGTATTACCATTGTTGGAAAAATGCAAACTGCCACCGAAGTGGGTGGCGACTACTTTGATTACTTTAAACTGGACGACCACCGCGTGTTGATTGCCTTTGGCGATGCCACGGGGCATGGCACCACAGCCGGGATGATTGTAACCGTTACGAAAGTGGTGATTGTAAATAACCTGAAGCAAATCCGTGAAAGCAATAATTTGTTGCCGATGGTTAATGCAATCAACGAAGCTTTAATCCAGACTTTGGCTGCCCGGGGCAAAGGTATGTCGTTGCAACTTGCCATTCTTGATACTGCCGCTCAGACTGTGTCCATCACTTCGTGCGGAATGCCCTACCCACTGGTTTACCATAGTGAATTAAAAACGTTTCACGTAATGGAATTGCGCCAGCCTCCACTGGGGTTTTTAAAACAAACTCTGGCCAAGGTTCACTCCATTCCCTTTACATCGGCTCACACACTTATTTTAGTTTCCGATGGCATACTCGAACGGTTCAATGCACAGAAAGAGGAATACGGCCTTGACCGTCTCCTGCTTCATTTTCAAAACACGCTTCAGTCGGGCAACATGAGTTTGGCAGGCTTGCTCAAAAATACATTCGAACAAAATGATTTGTTTGCCAATGGAATCGCTAACCACGATGACATGACGGCTTTGTGTTTACGCGTGAGTACTTAGCTTACTTAGTTTCTGGTAGTACTCCTTCACTTTTCTTCGGTTTACCGGCCCACCATGCCCAAGGTAATAGCGATCTCCGGGGAAGGACAATACTTTGGTGAAACTATGGCGTAATGCGTTGAAGTCATCATGAAAAGGCGGGTGCTTCACACGCGAACGAAGCATGATGCCGCCCAGCAGAATACCCGATGCCATCATGTCCATAATTATTGCTTCTCCATTTTCTAAGATGATGGAGAGTGATCCTTTGGTATGCCCGGGCGTGTGAATGACAACCCCATCTACGCCCCACGGGTATAGCGAATACACTTGGTCTGCCTCCATCACAATATCAATGGAAACCGGTAATGTTTTTTTATTGATCAAGTTTTTCCGCAACAGGTTCCAGATTGGCTTAGTTGGTTTCATAGTCGTTGTATCAGGCTGACCGGTGCGGAAGTAGGGCTCGTCCAAACGGTGGGCGAGTACCGGCACGTTTAAGATTTCCTTCAGGCGAGCCGCACTGCCAAAGTGATCAATGTGCGCGTGCGTTAGAATCATCAAGTTAATTTTTTCTTTTGCAATTCGGAGCTCCTTTAACTGCTTCAGAATGTTCGCTTCACTATTCGGAACACCCGTATCTACCAGAATGTAATGGGTGGAGCCCTTTATAAGAAAACAGTTGATCATGCCCATCGGGGCAATGGAAAGAGGAATGATGGAATTCATACGTTACTTTTTTTGACAAAAGTAGCCCGACCTCCTTGGCCAAAAAGATCACATTTGTTACTTAATTGAAGTTGGCAAAAAATCTTACGATTCGCTTTTTTGTCCGTTGCGGATGCGCGAAAGGGATTGCGGGCGAATGCCCAAATAGGATGCAAGGTATTTTACCGGAACATGCAGTGCCATGTCGGCCTGTGTTTCGATTAATTGTTCGTAGCGTTCCTCGGCCGTTTTGCTTTGTAAAGCTTGAATCCTACGGCTCATTTTCAAAATAGAATCTTCATACACGCTTCTACAAAAGGCCGGCCACTCGCGCACATGTTGATAAAGATTTTTATAGTCCTCTTTCGAAATGGTGAGCAGTGTGCAGGCAGAAATGCATTGCAAATTTTCGGTGGCGGGCTCACCATTTAAAAAACTTTCAAAGGAGCTGATCAAATCCAAACGCGAAGCCAACTGCTTGGTGTTTTCATTGCCCGATTCATCCACATCAAACAAACGCACAAAGCCTATGGCAACGAAAAACAGATTTTCTACGCGGTCACCCTTTTTAATTAACAACTCATTTTTCTTTTTCTTCAGCGGACGAAAGGCCTCTACCAGATGACTCTCTTCAGCCGGTTTAATATCAACTACTTTTCTAACTTTCAAAAGCAGCGCTTGGTGGGCATCGGTCATACGGGCTATAATTCAAACTGCCCCAAGTTACGAAAAGGATCCTGCTGTTTGAATGCGCTAAAACTGCTTCAAGTACGTAATCTTAAAAACGCCCTGTTGGTTTACCAGCCGGCTGTTAATTTGTGTGTCGGGATTAATAAAGTCCTGACGATTATCATTGAGCACAAGAAAAATGAAGGACAGCGGTTTGTACTCCCATTGCAGACGCGTGTTGAACGTGTTTCGGTTAATGGCTGAATTATATTGATAAAAACTAATCCATTGCACACGTGGATTGAGTGCCAAACGAATCTCTGCCGTGGTCAAGTCGGTGGTGACAGCCGAGGATAAAATGCCTAGTCTTTTGATTTCGTTGTGTCGATAGCTGAGAGTGAGGGCCACATGTGGATCGGGCGCAATGCGCGCACTAGCCGACAGTGATTGCAATGTGCCATTGAAGTATTCTCCCCAGCTATACTCTGCCGAAGCAAAAAGCTTGCGCGAGTTATCCGTTTGAAATTCAACGGAGTGGTTGTTATACGCATATTTTCCTGCCGCTATTTCAATGCCTACGGGCGAAAATGTGTCGAGTAGATTTTGCCAATTCGTTACAAAACTATAAGATAAACTACCTCCATTCTGAAAGTTCAAACTGAAGGGGCGGTAGGAAATAAACCCTTCGCGAAAGCTGAGATCATTGTAGTAGTGATACAAATAGACCGTGACACCCGGAGTATATTGGCGAATTACTTTTTTAGGCAACCAAGCTGGTCGCAGCTTTAAACTCACAGCCGGGCTAGTCAGTACATAATTGGTGGCATCCACAAACCCAGAGCGTGGATCGTATTTATCTGAAACCACCGCTTGCACATGGCCTGCATAAATGTCATTCGTATCATAATACGCCCACAAAGAGCCAGACCAACCTTTATTGTTTAAGAGTCCTGAATTATTAGATCCCGAAAGCATCCAAAACACATTTAGTTTTTGGTTGGGGCGATACAATCCATCTATCGTGATGGTGGAGTTCGCATTTGTGCGACCAGCCGTATCGGCTTCATCGTATCGGAAAGTTGCTAATCCTCCTATACGTGTACCTTGATCCGTGAGATTGTGTGAGTAACGCGCTACAGCAAAGTTAGATGCCGGGTTGACGCCCATGGCCTGCTGGCGTATGGCCAATGCGCCTATGTTTCGTTGAGGGCTTCGGTTGGTAAAGCGCACACCCGCTTCAATCGGAATTGGATTTCCATTATTATCTAATCCAATTCTGCGACTGAAGAATGGTTGTAAGTTATCCAAGGCCTGCATGGTGTAAATTTCATTTCCTTCCAGAAAAAATTGCCTGCGCTCAGGAAACAAAACAGAAAAGCGTGCGAGGTTTACCACCTGCCGATCTACATCTACTTGTGCAAAGTCCGTATTAAAAGTAACATCTAACACGGAATTTGTGCTGAGTGCCCACTTGGCTTCACCACCTACCTTCATGCTACTGTTTTGGGTTGTACTTCCCTCTCTGTTTTCGCGATCGGCACTCACTAACACGTATGGATTCAGCTGCACATTCACACCATTCTCGTGGGGCAATTCCAATCCGGTTAGTAGGGCTTCATACGGCATTTGGTAGGGTGTAAACACGCGTGGAATAGCTGGATACGTTGCATTTTCATTGAGCCTGCGCATGCATCGCAGCAAAATGATCCCCATCCGGTCGCTTCCTGCCTTGTAGCGAATCGATTTCCAGGGAATGGCAAACTCGGCCGTCCATCCCCAATCATGAATTTTGGTTTTTACACTCCACAACGAAATCCACTCGCGATTAAAATTGCTTCCATCGCTGATTAACAATTCCCGTTGCGCCCCGTATGGATTAGTTTGAAAGGCCGCAGCATTTCGCTTGTCGAGCAACCCATCAATGGCGATACCAAACAAATCATTTTCATCAAAAGAAAAATCGCGTTGCATATTGGGTACGCGAATACCTTTTCGTCCTGCCGAATCGAAACAAATTGCGCTTACATATAAATTCTTTTCATCGAATAAAATCCGCACTTCTGTCTTCAGAGAAGCCTCCTCACCTTGGCGAGGTTCGTATTGTACCAAATCGGCAACTGGTTTTACATTTTGCCATGAAGGCTCATCCAACATCCCATCGATGCTGATGGAACCCACAACTTTCTGGCTCCGAATTTCAAGAGGGGTTTCCGGTGGCTGAAAGGTTGCTTGCGCGAAGGCAACGGAAGTGGAGAGCCAAATACAACCCAGTAAAAATGGTTTTATCGAACAAATGTGCGTTTTCATATGTCGATCAAAATGGCTGCATTCATCATCGTTCTAATTGTTAAACACATTTTATTGGGTTGATGAATTGAAAGTGATTGAAGTACAATGGCGTTAAGTAGTGAGTTTATTTTACCGGTTGAAAGGAATTGGGTTCACCCAACGAAACCCTCGTGTTTTTAGCAACATGCTGTCTGTTTCAAAACGTTTGGTAATCATCCGAACAGAGTCATCACGCCATACTCCTTTCCATTTTAGCTTGCTTTTAGTTGTGCTTTCGTAGTGCAACTCAATTCTGTTCAATGAGTCTTCCGGCACATAGCCGGTCACTTGCTTGGCCACCGTGTCCCAGGCAATTTGGTACCTAACCTTTGTTCCATTGATCTGTTGAACCACTAACTTGTCTGGCCGAAACTTATCCAACACCATTCTGTGCCAATAATACCGATAGTTACGGGCGATCGAGTCGGAAGAAGACTTACGCGAAAAATCGATCACATCAAACACTCCGCCCATGGCTGAAGTATGCTTGAGGGTATCTGTATAGCTTTTTTGTGCTAGTGCAGCCGATAACATAGAGTAGAATACAAATCCTACAAGTAAAAGCTTTGTGATCTGTGTTCCCCAAAACCATCGTTTTTTCTCAAAGAGCGGTGTCTGATCCATTGGCTCAGTGGCACGATTCAGGAGTAAGAGATTGGTGACTGGTTTTCCGTATACAAAAGCCAGACCCATGGAAAACAAAAGATAGTGCGTAGATGCCAGCTTCACCGGTACATCGAAACAATAGTTGAGTATTACTACGTTGGCCATTACCCCAACCAAAATCAACGCACCAAGCAATGTTGTGCGCCTGAACAGAAGCAATACGGCTCCGAGTACTTCAGCAACACCTCCAAAAATCTGGTACGCAGTACTGTAACCCATGAAGTTCCACAACAAGCCCATCGGAGAACTTTCACCATACATTTGAACAAGCATGCGGGCCGATGGCTCCTCAAATTGCGTAGGCACCATTTTAAACAAACCATACGAAAGTAGAATGAGTGCGAGGTAGTATCGGGTATATGTCAGCAAAAGTTTTTTTAACCAAGGGTAAGCTTGCCTTTTGCGATCGATAACTGACCAGATAAACGTAACCAAGATAGCCAGCGTAAGTTTTGTTGCCCACAAAAGCCAATACAAAAGCGTATCTCCACTGCCGGTTTCTTCGGTGGGGACATTCGTATAACCCCATACATTCGTTCCATACCATACCGATAAATCCTGCAGCAGACTGCCTATGGGATGAATGACCACGTGTGCGCCTGGGATGTAGAAAAAAGGAAATGAAAAACAATAAAGAAAGATGTAGGCAAACAGAAATCGAAAAAGTACACGATGCCAGGCCTGCCAGGTGTTGCTTTGATTAATTAGGTTAACTTCCATACAAATATTCGTTGTTCAGTATTTTTTAGTCAGTCGATAATAACTATCGTGCCGATCAATCCGGACAGCCCACGTAGCTCGAAGGAGAATTACGATTCTGCCTACTGCCCGTTTACACTTCATCAAATCTCAGCACCAAGCACTTCTCGCCTCGTGCCACATTACAGGTGATCGACAAAAATTAGGCTACAAAATATTCTGTCAAGAGTTTGTCACTTTCCTCTAAGTAATTTTTTTCTTTGACGTAAAACCACTTGGTTCCCTTTTCGTTTTTCGAATTGTAGGCAGGTGTAAAAATGTCAACCAATTGAGCAAAACTGTTTGGCATCACTTCGTGTATATTACTATCAGTAGAGGTAAGAATACTTACCTCGCCTGCTTTCAATATTTCGTTCTTTTGTTTTTTTAAAATACAGGGCTGCATATAATAGCTTGTGTCACCGTTCTTGTATTCTACTTTTTCGCCTACATTCTTGTCAAAAGAATAGTTGCTGATATCCATTTCACCGCTTATCACATTGATAACACCGCACATTTCAGGATGGTCGTGGTGGCTGATGTATTCGCCTTTTTCAAATTGAAATAGTGAAACCTGAAAATCTATTTCGGTATGCAACAAAGTATGTTCAAAGAGATCAGGCCTGTTATTTTTATAATTATCCATGGCAAATTTTACGTTTTCAAATTCAGGGAAATTGCATTGAAGCAATATATTTTTTACAGCCGCCAAATATTCAGCTTCCTTCCACAACTTGGTGTTTTGAACTTTCGCTAATGCTATAATTTGAGAAAGGAAAGCATCCCAGTTTAGTTTTGGGTTAGTCCCTAAGTAGCCATTAAAAGCATTTGCCTTTAATGCTTTTGCCGATAGGCTGTTTATGCCTAACGAAATGCCTGCAAATGCCTGCAAGCTCATTCTCATAAACTCTCTTCGTTTATAGTTTTCCATAATCACTAATATTGATGATTCGAATTTTGCCTGAGCGTGAAATCAAACCAGGGTTTATTCCTTGTTTGCCTTCGGGAATATCTTTACCCAATGCTTTGTAATACTTTATCCAAGCAGGAAAAAATGCTTTCGAGTTTGGGTCTTTAAAAGTCATCGGCTCTAATTCAAAAAAGTCTTTCTGGTTATTGGCTTCTTTGAATGCTTGATACAATAATTCGCTACAATACCATTTATCATTTTCTAACAAAAATTCGCTGTCGTAAGGTTGGCCTATTTGTTTTTTGGTAAAAAGCATTGCATCATTTAGTAAACTTTGGTGATGGTGCTTTACCCTTCCGATGGTCACGTTTTTTATTGATGCGGTATCGCCACTTCTTGCAAAAAAGTTGTTCAACGAATTGATTTGCACTTTATCACCAATGGCTTCTATTACTTTTAGTGTATCGTTGCTATTTACCACCATTGCACAGTGCGAAAAATCTTTTCCATTTACACCATCAGTAACTTTTTCAATGGCATCGCACAATTCGCCACAATTCAGGTTTTGAAACAGCAAATCGCCTTCCTGTAAACTCTCGCTGTGATTATTACAACTTGATGCAAGTGTGCCGCAATACAAAAACAGAAAAATAGTGAGTATTCTAACTTTCATCTTCGTTATGTTTAGAACAATGCCTACAATGCTTCATGTTTAGTAGATGTCCGATAATAATCAGAATCCCAAAAAAGTAGCCAGTATATTCTACCCAGTGATACTCTTCTTCAAATAAGTTAGAAAACAGAAAGCCCCAAAATGAAACCCACAGCAGCAATGAGATTTTTGTATTGTTTATGCTTTCCGTGGCTTTGAAAATTGATAAGAAAGAGATTATTAGAAATAGATATTTGAAAATTGGATTTGATATAAAGCCTGCGCCAAATGCTATAAGAAATGGCATTGCAATACAATGCACCAAACAAAGTGATGAACTAAGAATACCTATTAAGTCTGCTTTGTTGATTTTTGAAGTACTAATCATTGTTAATCATATTAAGCCAATTGATATTATTTGAGTAATGTTATTCGCCACAGCACTATTTCTTATTCGATTTTTTCGCTGTCTGTTTTACAGCTATTGGCACATATCCAATTTCCAAACCCTTCGGAGGTGTTACTATTAAATTCTTATCAAGGCTTACTAATTCACCGAAGGTGGGGTCCGGTATGTATTCTCTGTTAATAGGCCATGCCGCATGAATCTTTTCAACCAATGACTGTAAAGCCATCCTCTTTTCAGCTGGCCACTTGAATTGACCAAAAGCGGGTTGATCTATGAACCTATACCAATAGTAAGTAACTACGGAACCATCATTTAGTGATGCTATGTAAGGGCCTTTGGCGGATCCTGGTGTTGTCCAACTGCCTTTTTGAGGAGAAGAATATCCACCTGCATTGAGTTGTATAGGAAACTCAGCCTCCACTAAGCCTAAGTTTTTGGGAACGTCTGATGCTTGAATGGGAACCATTTGGTCACCCACTTTCTTATAATATTCCGGAAATGAACCGGAATTGGAGGCAGCATCTTTCCAGGAAAAACCAAAGGTGCTATCATTTACGAATGGCTTGAAACTACTTCCTAAGCTCTGAATCTTTATATCATTAATCGTTAGACTGTAAAAAGCACTATCCATCTCCGGCTTAAACATGCCTGATGAATTAAACCGACCGCTTGCAGGAATATCGCTATTGCGCCATGCGAGTATGTCATTCCACAAGGCATCTTTATTGTAGTACCTTAAGTCCTGAACCAGCGATGTCTTTCCCTGGGCATCAACCGGAAAATTTATTTTAGGAATTTTTACATACAGTGTGCTATCGCCATCATATTGCCTGAAAGTTGGTGCGTTACCAATTTCCATCGCTCCGCTGCTAATGACACCCACTCGTGCATCCAACCCAAGACCTACGACTTCTGGATAAATCGCTGAGAATTTCGCCCATGTTTCAGGAATGTAGAAGGCAATGGGTCCTTTAAAATTTTTTGTGTTAATGAAACAGGTCCAACTTTGGTTGCCAACAGGAACTTTTGAATCATGATGAGCATCCGTAAAGGGTAATGCCATGTAGGAATACCCCATAAATTCACCATTTGGGTCTCCTTCAAAAGTGAGTGCATCAGGTGGAATCAATAACCGGTTGCTTAATTGGGCAACGCCAATAAGGCTATCCAAAAGTGCTTTATCATCGTAAAAGAAAGACCAACCCGGACTGGCTACTTCATAATCATAACATTGAGGCGTAGCGTTCATGCTAAATTTAGGCGGCCCATACCGGTATTTGTTCCTTGCCCAATATCCCAGGCCTCCTTCCAGAGTTTGGAATACTCTTGAATACGTAGGGCCAAATGCCTCAACAGAACGAATCTCTGTACCTGGCGGACAGAAGACAGTTGAATCATTGTCTAAATTGTTAGGCATTATCCATGTTCCGGGTAAACCGATTTGAAGACTCTCAATCGGTTGATCTACCAGTTTCCAGGCAGCTGTGTAAAAGGACACTCCCATTCCATAAGCTGGGTTTGGGCTTACCTTGTATCCCAAATAACCATATAGACCCCAATTAAAATAATCGGCTTTTAGCGGTTTCTGTGCCTCGGCATTACCGAATAAAATACATAGGCATACAATGAACTTGACCGCATTCAATCTTCTCCAGCTAAACTGGTCAAGTGCTTGTTTGGTGAACAGAAGTTTGAATTGCTGTGCAAATGAAAACGTACTAAGCCCAGTGAAAAAACCCGTGTAGAAAGCAAAAGGTACTTTCATGTTTTGTAATCCCATCTTAACTTTATGATGCATGCTAAATCTCACTTAGACGTCAATTCTTAAAACTAATCTCCGCGCACTCGTTTCGCTACAAACATTTTTTCAATCTGCGCACCTACAAGCATTATGAAAATGCTCTTTCTCTTTTGTCCAATTAAATAGTGATGTGAACGTCATCGTTAAACAGCTACCATTCTTTCAAAACGATTCCTCCGATACACCCACAGACTTCCGGCAGTCGCCAGTGTTAAAAAGAGAAGCAGCCCTGTCAAATCTGCTTTGTAGTGCGAAGGCACTTGAGCCGAAGAATAGCTGTGCGTTGGCAAAGAACCAAAGTCTTCTGCCTGCATCTTTTCATTATTAAACATCCGAGGAATAAAATAGTGGCGCCACGTATTGGCAAATGCAATCACTTGATTCCGAAAGTCGGTGTAATGCGCTGGTGAAGTTCCGGCCAGATCATTCAACCCGTCTTGCAACAAAATAGCGGGCGACAAAAAACGTAGTCGATTGACCCAGCTTTGTTGTTTATTCAACGCTTCATTATAATCATC
>JAJTHV010000407.1 GCA_021300095.1 Flammeovirgaceae bacterium
AGTAATGATGGCGAACTTGAGTTGGAAAAAGGCAAACAGCACCAATGGAATCGTAGGCGCGAGTGACCAAGGCTTGCCATCCATTACATTTTGAAACATAAAAAAGGAAGCAGGATTGCCAATGAATCCACCAATGGAATCTCCAAAGGCGAGGCTAAATCCTACCACAATCCACAGCACACTCACCACGCCCATCGCAATAAAACTTTGCAGCATGGTAGAAATAATGCTTTTGGTGTCGATCATACCACCATAGAAATAGGCTAATCCGGGTGTCATTAACAATACCAGGGCCGAAGCGGTCAACATCCAGGCAACATCACCTGAGTTGATTCCTTCTGTAGGTATGGACGCTGGGACTGCTGGAATAAACAGTGCCAGCACACTGACCGCTATCAGCAGTACTAAGTAGATAACAGATTTTCTCATAAGCATTGGTTTAAGATTTAATAACAATAACTTCATAAATATTCGAATAGAAGGGTAATTTTTAATGCATTTTTCAAAATAAATTACCGAATCCGTTTGAAATAGGCTTATTTTATAGCTGTCTTTCATCAAAAAAGCCAAATTTTCTAAAAGTCAGACTAATTTTAGAGCCTAATGACTGTTTGCTTGCCATCGCTTTAAAATCTACTTTATCGCCAGAAATTAGAGGCAGATGAGGAAGCTGATTTTAGTGTTGATATTGGGGTGTTCGAATGTGGTTGGAGCCCAGATAGTTGGAAAATATGATCAGTTTGAGATCATAGAGGATGACATGGTTTGGACCAACACCTATTCGCAACCGGGCAACCGCGATAGTGTGCGGGCGGCAGTAGTGCAAATGATCAAATCGAAGTTTTTTACTTTTAATGTCATTCGCAACGAAACAGGTTACAATGGCGAGATCAAACATTACTCTATTAATTGCAAAAAATACGGCCGCTCCTACATCAACACACCGAAGATGTATTGGGAAGGCGAATGGAGAGGCAAGTTTAAAGTGGAAGTGACAGACAATTATTATAAAGTAACTGTGTATGCGCTCTATTATGAAAGCACGCGTCCCTCTACCGGCTATTACAAAACGCAAGAAACAGTGAAAGGCCGCTTTATTACAGCAGTTACCAAAAAGAATAAATTAGTCTTCCGCAAACGCGAGCTAGCCAACATCAGCCTGATGAGCATTAGCTTGAAAGACGAGTTTAGTTTGGTGGGGTCGAAGAAGCGAGTCGATTAAATTTATTTCGATGACGGTTAGAAATGAATTAACTTTATTCATAATCTCATTCACAGAAAATTTGGATGAGCAATATCAAGCTATTTGAAAACAAAAAAATCCGTTCGACTTGGAGCGATGCAGAAGAAAAGTGGTACTTCTCGATTATTGATGTAATAGAGGTTTTGACAAATAGCAAGTTACCAAAGCGCTATTGGAGTGACCTTAAATCAAAGCTGAAGTCTGAAGGAAGTGAAGTGTACGAAAAAATCGTACGGTTGAAAATGCTCTCAGAAGATGGGAAAATGAGAGAAACTGACGTAGCCGACACGCAAGTTTTGCTTCGGGTAATTCAATCAATACCTTCTCCAAAAGCTGAACCATTCAAACTTTGGCTTGCAAAAGTTGGCTACGAACGAATGAGTGAAATGGCTAATCCAGAAGAAAGCATTGAACGCGCTCGTGAAAACTGGCAAAAGCTTGGTCGAAGTGAAAAATGGATTCAACAGCGAATGACTGGGCAAGAAACAAGAAATAAACTAACTGACTACTGGAAAGAAAGTGGAGTGGAGAAAAAGGATGAATTCGCGCTGCTAACAAATATTATACATTCAAGAATGGTCTGGATTATCCGTAAAAGGACATAAAAAAATCAAGAAACTAACATCTCAGAATTTACGAGATCACATGAGCGAAGCTGAACTTATCTTTACTGCTCTAGCAGAACTATCAACTCGGCAAATTGCAGAGACTGAGGAGGCCAAAGGGCTTATTCAAAATGCAGCTGCGGGAAAAAAGGGAGGAAAGATCTCCAAAGATGCTCGCATCGCATTGGAGGAAAAAACAGGCATCAAAGTTGTAACAGGTGAAAATTTTCTACCGCCTTCCAAAGCCAAGAAAGAACTTAGATAAAGTTCAGTTGCCCAAATTAGATTCAGGCAACTGAAAAATATCTATAAAATCTCTTTTACATATCCTTCTTCGCCATTGGCGGAATGATGCCCATGTTATACCATGTAAAGGCATATTGATCAGCAGTGCCTTCGATGGCTTTGGTCAAGTTTGAAGAGCCGTGGCCCGATTTCGTTTCGATGCGAATCAATACCGGATTATCGCCTACGTGATTTTCTTGTAGTACGGCCGCAAACTTAAACGAGTGTGCCGGCACCACGCGATCATCGTGATCGGCAGTGGTGACCATCGTAGCAGGATAATTTGTATTCGGCTTCAGCGCATGCACCGGTGAATACTTTTTCAAATACTCAAACATCTCCTTCGAGTCATCGGCTGTTCCGTAATCATACGCCCATCCCGCCCCAGCGGTAAACTTATGGTAACGAAGCATGTCCATCACGCCTACGGCTGGCAAAGCTACTTTCATTAAGTCGGGGCGCTGCGCCATCGTTGCACCCACCAGCAAGCCTCCGTTCGATCCGCCCGAAATCGCTAAGTACTGGCTCGAGGTATAGTTCTCTTTAATCAGATATTCGCCTGCAGCGATAAAATCATCAAACACATTTTGCTTGTTCATTTTAGTGCCGGCCTGATGCCACTTTTCACCATATTCGCCACCACCACGCAAATTAGGTTGTGCATAAATACCGCCATTCTCTAACCACACAATCCGCGATGTGCTAAATGAAGGTGTCAGGCTAATGCTAAAGCCTCCATACGCATAAAGCATGGTTGCATTTTTTCCATTCAACTCCATACCTTTCTTATAGACAATAAACATGGGCACTTTGGTGCCATCTTTACTGGTATAAAAAACTTGTTTGGTTTCGTAATCATCCGGATTAAAATCGACTTTAGGTTTTTCGTAAAGAGTTGATTTGCCGGAAGCGATGTTGTATTTAAAAATAGAAGTTGGATACGTAAACGAAGTAAAGGTGTAGTACACTTCCTGATCTGTAATTCTTCCGCCAAATCCACCGGCCGAACCAATGCCGGGCAGCTCCACTTCACGCTCTACTTTTCCTTTGTAGTCAACTTGCTGGATCAACGTTTTTGCATCTTTCAGATAATTCACAAACATTTTCTTACCGGCAGTGGAAACGCCTTGCATGGCATTTTCTGTTTCAGGAACCAGGTCTTTCCAGTTCGCTACAGCGGGCGATGCAAAATCTACTTCTACAATTTTATTGTTTGGGGCGTTCAGGTTGGTTTGAATGATTAGTCGCGAACCATCATTGTCGATTACATTATGATCATTATCAAAATTACCCACTATGGTCACCAGTTTTCCTTTGGGGTCTTTCAAATCCTGTACGTATAATTCATTACCTGTAGTGCTGGTAGCTGCACTTACAATCAAAAATCGTTCGTCTTCGGTAAGTCCTGCACCTACATATCTGCGCGGTGTACTTTCTCCACCAAAAATTAATTGATCTTTTGCTTGCGGTGTGCCGAGCTTGTGGTAATACAATTTATGATACTGTGTTTTAGCAGAAAGTTCGCTGCCTTTCGGTTTATCGTAGCTGCTATAATAAAAACCATCATTGCCTTTCCACGCCAGTCCGCTAAACTTTACATCGCGCAAGGTGTCTTCTGCTTGCATTTTGTTGATAGTTTTGATCACAATTACTTTCCGCCAATCCGAACCGCCTTCAGAAATTTGATAAGCAGCCAGCGAGCCATCTTTCGAAAATGAAATGCCTGCCAAAGCAGTGGTACCATCTTTCGAGAATTGGTTGGGATTTAAAAATTCTTCGGCTACACCTTTCTCTTCCGTTTTGCGATATAGCACACTTTGATTTTGCAATCCATCATTCTTATAGAAATAATAATAGTTGCCTTCTTTAAAAGGAGCGCTCAACCGCTCATAGTTATAAAGCGCTTGTAAGCGTGTCTTCAGCGCTTCGCGATAGGGAATCTTATCTAAAAATCCGAAGGTGACATCATTCTGAGCTTTTACCCAATTAGCAGTTGCTGCAGCCGTATCATCTTCCATCCACCGATACGGATCAGCTACCATTGTACCAAACAGTGTATCAACCACTGTACCTTTCTCGCTCACCGGATACGTAATCAGCGATTTTTTCTTTTCCGCTGGGGAACAGGCTGCAACCAAAAGTGTTGCCAACACTGCTATCTGAAGTTTATGCATAGTATTTTTTTATTGAAAGATAAAGATAGGTTATCAGTCAGCAATTTAGTTTCTTACCAATGTGAATAATCAGTTATGAGCGCACGTAAAACACTTCTTTTTGGGAATATTGCAGCGCTGATCGTGGTGCTAACAGTCAATGCACTAGCCAATATTTTGCCGATCAACGGAATGAATACCGGTCAAATTTCAGACATGTACCCCAGCCTGTTTACACCAGCTGGTTTTACATTTTCTATTTGGAGTGTGCTCTATCTATTACAAATTGGTTTTGTGATCGCGCAATTCGGCATCAAAGACAAACCTTACTTTAAAGAACTATCGCTGTGGTATTTGGTTTCGTGCGTTGCGAACGCTAGTTGGATTCTGGTGTGGCATTACTTACTCACAAGCGCCTCGCTGGTAGTAATGTTGGTTCTATTATTTTCGCTTACGCGGATCTTTTTGTTGTTACAAAACCAATCCTTTGAAAAGAAAACCGAATGGTTTTTTATCAAACTGCCTTTTGTCCTTTACTTATCGTGGATATGTGTGGCTACAATCGCCAACACCTCTGCCCTGCTCCTCTCGTTTGATTGGCATGGTGGTTTTCTTTCTGAAGAAATCTGGACGATTGCATTGTTGTTGATCGCTACCGCACTGGGACTAATCATAGCATTTCGTTTTCACGAGCCTGTATTTTTGCTGGTGCTGATGTGGGCCTTCTTTGGCATTTACATGCGATGGGTAGAAACCGAGCACGACTTTATTGCCTCCACCGCACGTATAGGTGTGGTGTTGATGGCTCTGGTGTTTGGCAAACTGATTTTTCAACAACCAAAGACACCTGCTAAACCATAATCACAACGGCTCCCCATTTTCATTAGTAGTGAGCACGCTACTCATATAATCAAAAAACGGGCGTATGCTTTTAAATTTCTGATTGACTACTTTCAAAAAATCAGGTGAGGTTACTTCGGCATCAGTAAACGAAACTTCGAACCAATAATTTTTGTAGCGCAACAAATCAATAGCCGGGTGTTCTTTGTCGAATCCCCGCGGCACAGTTTTCACTTGCTCACCTGTCATTTGACCAAAAGCAGAAACTATCGCTTTGCTTTTTAGTAATTTTCTCCATCCATCGTAATTGTACTCAATATCTTTCCGAGCGCGGTTCAAATCTTCGGCATTGGGGTAAGCAAAGCCGCAG
>JAJTHV010000470.1 GCA_021300095.1 Flammeovirgaceae bacterium
CGAAAAATGTGCGAGCCCTTGTGCAGTTGACAACAACCTATAGTTATTTCGTACAAAAAGATAGTGCTGTCAAATACATGAAGCTTACTGACCAAATCGATCCAGCAGCTGTTGATCCGGAGGTTCGTAAATTGATTTTAAAAAAGTAAAAGTATAAGTAGTCCTGAAACTACTTATACTTCCCAATCTTTGCCTTCATGCTCATGAAAGTTTGGTAGGGTGCTTTGTGCGACAGCGAGTTGATGACCCAGGCCGGCAGTGTTCCTCCCAGATCAATCTCCAAAGAATAATGAACTGACAGTTGACCGGGCTTTACTTCTTTCACCACCCATACTGCTTTGGACATTGGTACGCGTACAACATTTTTTACTTTGGGAATATAATCCGGTACACTGACCAAGGTGACTTTCATTTCATTGGCACTTACTTGCTGAATCGTTAACCGAATCACAAAATCACGATTATCAACCACCGGAGCTTTTACTTCGGTATGATAGATGATTTCATTTTCACTCACCTTCTTCAACAACTTAGCGCTCACTGTTTGATCTTGCCATTCTGCCAAGTGATCAATATCCAACAACATAGCCTTCAACTGACGCTGATATGCATTTAAATAAAATTTTGACTGAATGACTTTGTATTTCGAATTTTCAGGATCGCAGGTAAAAACCTGAATGCTGTCTTTGTCTAATTTGAGTTGACAGTTCTTCTGCGCGAAAGATAAAATCGGAAACAAGACAAAAACACTTAGTTTGAACTTCATACTATCGGATCGAAATAATGTGAGGTTTGGTAAAACCTGAAAAATCAGGAAATAGTTCTTTCCTCCCAAATACATATCACCTTCTAACGAAATTGGGTGAAAATTGATTCTACGATTGTGTTGCTGGAGCTTCTTCCGAAGGTTTATAAAATTTCACGGCAAACAAGAAAATCATGAAATAACAAATGATCGGCAACAGATATGCTGTCGCCACGCTGTACTTATCCGCGACATATCCCATGATGGGAGGAAACACCGCACCGCCTGCTACTGCCATCACAATAAAGGAAGATGCCTTCTCGCGAAGATCACTGATATTTCGTAAGCCCAATCCGAAAATGGTGGGGAACATGATGCTGAAGGTGAACTGCAAACCGATCAGGCATGCAAAAGAGAGCCAGCCAAGATGCTGTGAAATGATAATGCACATGGTAATGCTCCCCAAGCAAAACAAGGCGAGCAGTTTATTGGGTGCTATGAAATTCATCAAATAGGTTCCTACAATTCTTCCCATGAGCATCATAAACATGCTGAGACCAAAATAATAGGAAGCATGTGAGTCGCTCATTCCCGGCATATACTTAACAGCGTAATTAATAAAGAATGCCCAAGTACCGCCTTGAGCAGCCACGTTGAAAAATTGAGCTACGACAGTCCATCGAAAATGTTTATATCTAAACAACTCACCATAGGAACGCTGACTGCTCGGATTATTACGCGCTTCTTGAAGGGGCGGCACCTTTGTAAACAAAAATGCCACAGCAATGATAAAAACGGTTGCACCGATGGCTGCGTAAAGCATCTTTACCGAAAATAAATCTGCTTGGGTATCTCCTGTTAATACAGCACGTAAGATAAAGTACCCGCCTAAAACTGGACCTATGATTGTTCCAACTGCGTTGAATGTTTGTGAGAAATTTAATCGTTGCTCTGATCTTCGTTCATCTCCTAATGCCGCAGCAAATGGATGTGCTACTGCTTCTAACGTGGCCAATCCACACGCTAAGATAAACAAGGCTATCCGGAAAAAACCAAATGACTCGGCACCCGCTGCTGGTATAAATAAGAAAGCACCGATTGCATACAAACATAATCCAAGTAATACTCCATTCTTATACCCATACTTTTTCATAAACAACCCTGCCGGAATGCCCATCACCGCGTATGCACCAAAAATGGAGAACTGCACTAATCCGGATTGTGCCAATGATACATTCAACACCTTTTGAAAGTGGCGGTTGAGCACATCGCCCATGGAAATGGCAATGCCCCACAGCATAAATAAACTAGTGACAAAGATGAAGGTAGGAACGTACTTCCGGTCGGTGAGTGGTATTTTTTCCATAATTGGGTTAGGTAGTCTCTAACAAAAATGCCTCAAGTTTATGAGGCATCCAAATTTTATTTTACCGTCCCACAGAAGATTGTTTTGATAAAAGTGCGAGCAAAACACGTGTAAAACCTTTACCGGAATGAGTAGATCGTACAGAATATTACTTCCTCTTCAGAAAAATAAATACCAGTGTGGCAATACCCAACAGGAATGGGTAATACATGTAACCAATAATTTCAAATGCCGTCACTTTTTGCTGCGCGATAGCAACAGCCGCTAATAGCTGAGCACCATAAGGCAGCAAGCCTTGCACAAAACAAGAAATGGTATCCAGTATGCTTGCGCTCCGTTTGCCATCAATTTCATTTTTATCGGCAATCGTCTTGGCCAGTGGCCCGACAATTAAAATAGTAATTGTATTGTTGGCAATCGCTGCATTGACCAAAGCCGTCAGGCTGGCAATACCCAATTCACCACCGCGCTTGGTTTTGATTAATCGAGAAACATGATACAATATAAAATCAATGCCACCCGGATAGCGAATCAATCCTACAAAGCCACCAATAATAAATCTCGTAATGCTCAACTCAAACATGGAAGCC
>JAJTHV010000025.1 GCA_021300095.1 Flammeovirgaceae bacterium
CTGATAATGTTTCTGTAACCTACAAGCTGACTGAGTCAAAAAAGGGGAAGACTTATATTCCATTCTTAGAAAGCACAACTTACAAACAGCCTTTGGTCGCTTCGAATAATTAGGGTTTATTTGGAGCAAGGTGAATGGCCGATAGGTCGTTCACCTTCTTTTTACATTTGTGTATCTTTATAAAAAGTTTATCGATGCGGTTTTATTTCGCTACTCTCTTTTTACTCTTTAGCATCACCATGCATGGGCAGGTTATTCCTTTAAATGGATTGTGGAAATTTACTTTAGATGATGAATCCGTGTGGGCCGAAGCCGACTACGATGATACGCGCTGGGGAAACATCCTTGCTCCTTCTCCATGGGAAGATAAAGGCTTCAATGGCTACGATGGATTTGCCTGGTATCGCAAAAAATTTGATGGTAAGAAGTTAAACAAGCAAGAGAATTATTATCTGAATCTGGGTTATATCGATGATTGCGATGAAGTATATGTGAACGGAAAACTCATTGGCTTTTCGGGCACTATGCCTCCACACTTTAAAACAGCTTACAATAGTGAGCGAAAATACAACATCCCTAATGATCTGATCAATTTCAACGGAATGAATGTCATTGCCGTTCGGGTTTTTGATGTAACCCTTGGCGGAGGCATTATTGATGGCCGACTGGGAATATACGCAACGAAAAAAAATCATCTCCTGCTCGACTTACAAGGTGTTTGGTCCTTTGCCACGAGTTGGAATGACAAACCCATTAAAAATGAATCGAGTTGGAAACGCATACTCGTGCCCGGCCCATGGGATCATCAGGGATACTACAAATACGATGGCTTCGCATGGTATAAAAAGACCTTTGTATTTCCAGAAAATGGCACCACCGAAAACCTGATGTTGCTCATGGGAAAGATTGATGACTTCGATAAGGTGTATCTCAATGGAAAATTAATTGGCTCCACCAACGACCACGAAAAATATGGATGGAGCGAATCGTATCAGGAAAAAAGAGCTTATTCCATCCCTTCAGGACTCTTGAAGAAAGGAGCCGAAAATGTGATTGAGGTGTTGGTAGAAGATATGGGAAACACAGGCGGCATTTACGAAGGTCCGGTGGGGATTGTCACCAAGTCGGATTACGAGTGGTATTTTAGATAGAAATCATCAAAAGTTTTCTTGAGTCACAAAACAAAAAAATCTCCTGACCAGCAGGAGATTTTTTTTGAGAAAGAACTTATCTATTATTTAGTAGGAGAAGATTGGCTTCCACCCTTGCCGCTTCCAGAAATAGAATTTCTCATTTCCGTATCGGCCTGCACATTTTGCATTTTATAATAATCCATCACGCCTAAGTTCCCGTTAAGGAAAGCTTGTGCAATAGACTTCGGAATTTCTGCTTCTGCTTCAATTACTTTCGCGCGGGCCTCTTGTGCTTTTGCTTTCATTTCTTGTTCTACGGCTACCGCCATCGCTCTGCGTTCTTCGGCTTTCGCTTCTGCTACTCTTAAATCGGCTGCTGCCTGATCGGGTTGCAATTTCGCACCGATGTTCGCGCCCACATCCACATCCGCAATATCAATGGATAAGATTTCAAAGGCAGTACCTGCATCCAATCCGCGAGACAAAACTAGTTTCGAAATTTTGTCGGGGTTGGCCAACACTTCTTTGTGCGAAGCTGCTGAACCAATCGAAGTTACAATACCCTCGCCTACACGAGCCAAAATCGTTTCTTCACCTGCCCCACCCACTAACTGTGCTAAGCTGGCGCGCACCGTTACACGGGCAATCGCAATCAACTGAATACCATCGGCAGCTACTGCAGCCACCTTGGGTGTGTTAATCACTTTTGGATTTACGGAGATTTGCACGGCTTCAAACACATCGCGACCGGCTAAGTCAATAGCTGTAGCTTGTTTGAAGGTAAGATTGATGTTTGCCTTATCGGCAGAAATCAATGCACGAATAACATTGGGAACATTACCACCGGCCAGGTAGTGGGTTTCCAAATCACTTGGCGTTAATGCAATGCCCGCTTTGGTAGCGGTGATCAATGAGTTAACGATAATGGAAGGTGGAATTTTACGCAAACGCATTCCAATCAATTGGCCAATGCTAACACGAACACCTGAAAAAATGGCTGTCACCCACAAGCCCACCGGTACAAAGTAGGTGAACATGAAAAAGACAATGATGCAGACAAATACAATAAAAATAAATGCTAAGTCCATAAGTAAATTTTAATTAATTGGTTCTACGATTATTTGATTTGATATGATTTTAATGATTCGAATTTTACTGCCGCTGTCCAGATAATCTCCTGTGGTTTTCACCTCCACCGTTTGGTTGTTCAACTCTGCTTTGCCAATTGGACGTAAAGCCGAAACAGTTTGTCCTTCCATCCCAACGGCAAATTGATCTATCTCGCCTTCATTCACTTTGCTTTTGTTGGCAGATTTCAACGAAAAGCGATTCCATGTTTTTGTATTAAATGAAAAGTAGAGTAAGCCACCACAAGCCACCGAGGTGCTTGCCAGCATAATCCAGCCTACTTCACCACCAAAATATTTAAAGCTAAGTCCGACACCAATAATCAAGAAGATGAATCCGACTAACCCCACCACGGTCGTTCCGGGAACAAAGACGATCTCTGCCACCACCAAAATGAGACCCATTGTAACCAACGATATAACGATTGACCAGTCTGCCATTTCTATCTTTCCACTGAAACCAAGTGTTTGAAAGTGTTAAAGTTACTACAATTAAACGAACTCATCGCGATGCCCAAAAACATCTCAAAATCTTAATAAGCCCTTGCAAACAAAACGCGTTGTTTGGACGGCTTGCCGGAATAAATACAAACCCCATCTTCTTCTACTGCATCCAATGGAATACAGCGGATCGTTGCTTTGGTTTCATCTTTAATTCGGCCTTCCGTTTCGGCTGTGCCATCCCAATGGGCAGAAACAAAACCTCCTTTTTCATCCAACACGCGCTTTAATTCTTCGTACGAATCTACTTTCGTTATTTTTTCATTTCTGAATGCGAGGGCACGATTATAAATAGTTTGCTGAATCGAGTCCAACAGTGCTGGCATTTCAGCTACCACCGAAGTCATTTGCATTACCTTTTTTTCTTTCGTGTCTCTGCGCGCCACTTCTACTGTTCCGTTTTCTAAATCACGTGGACCAATAGCTATTCGAACAGGTACACCTTTCAATTCGTATTCGGCAAATTTAAAGCCGGGCTTCAGCGTATCTCGGTTATCGAATTTTACAGACAAACCTAACTTATGTAACTCTTTGGCAATCTCTTCCGCCTTAGTAGATACCTTATTCAACTCCTCTTCGCTCTTGAAGATCGGAATAATCACTACATGTATGGGTGCCAACTTAGGAGGAATAATCAACCCATCATCATCGGAATGCGCCATGATGAGCGCGCCCATCAATCGGGTGCTCACCCCCCATGAAGTACCCCACACTTTTTCAAGTTTGCCTTCCTTGTTGGTAAATTGTACATCAAAGGCGTTGGCAAAGTTTTGTCCTAAGAAGTGAGACGTACCCGCTTGCAATGCCTTTCCATCTTGCATCATCGCTTCAATGCAATACGTATCCACGGCTCCCGGAAAGCGCTCGCCTTCTGATTTTCTTCCTTTGATGACAGGCATTGCCATAAACGTTTCAGCAAACTCTGCATACACGTCCAACATTTGCTTGGTTTCAGCTACTGCTTCGGCAGCCGTGGCATGTGCCGTGTGGCCCTCTTGCCATAAAAACTCTGCCGTACGCAAAAACAGACGCGTGCGCATTTCCCACCGCACCACGTTAGCCCATTGGTTAATCAACAAAGGCAAGTCGCGATACGACTGAATCCATTTTTTATAGGTACTCCAGATAATGGCCTCGCTGGTAGGGCGCACCACCAATTCTTCTTCCAATTTCGCTTCAGGGTCAACCATGAGCTTGCCGGGCCGACTGGGATCATTTTTTAAGCGATAGTGGGTTACAATAGCACACTCTTTCGCAAAACCCTCTGCGTTTTTTTCTTCCGCCTCAAACATGCTTTTGGGCACAAAAAGAGGGAAATAGGCATTCACGTGGCCGGTATCTTTGAACATTTTGTCCAAAGCTTGCTGCATCTTTTCCCAAATGCTGTAGCCATAAGGCTTTATCACCATACAACCCCGAACCTCTGAGTTTTCTGCCAAATCGGCCTTTTTTACAAGGTCAATATACCATTGCGAATAATCTGCCTCGCGGCTTGTAATCTCCTTTCCCATTTTTAACTATTCTTTTCTTTTAACGAAGGGCAAATATAGGGTTATTGAAAGGATTGGCAGGTTTTCAATTCAAATTTTGAACGATGGCACCTTTCTTGCGCCTGAAATGTTGTAAAGACATATCTAAAAATAGTAGATTTACGTTAGTAACATAGGTTAAACAAAAGCGCATATGAAAACGAAAGTAACATTCATAACCTTTCTGGCTGTAGCAGTGAGTTTTTGCGGGGTGGCACAAAGTACGGGAGAATCTGACGACATGTACTTTACGTCCAAAGACAGGGCAACACTAAACGCTTCGCGCGCGGTAGTATTGACTTCTGAAAATGCCCGAAGAGTAACGGAAAGCGAAACGGCAAGTGTGATCAATCCTACCGACAGCTATTCTGCACGTAATGTTAATCCGGAATATGTGGCCGGATCAAAGGTGAATGGCCGTTCAACAATAGCAACTTACTTTTCTCCCAATTATATTCCTACTGGAGTAAACCAAAGCCTAGTTCGGAATAATTGTGGTACCTGTGGAAATAGTTCGTATACCAATTTCAACAATTCTTATTTCCCTTATAACAACTTCGGCTATTATGGCATGAATCCGTACAGTAGTTTTAGCATGATGAATCCTTATTATGGTTTTGGTAATGGATTCTATCAACCAGGTCTTTCGTTTGGATTTGGCAGTTTCTATGGTAACGGATTTGGGAATCCTTTCTTCAACAACTATTACGGCATGGGTTCATATTACGGATATGGAAGTTATTACAACTCATTCTATAATCCTTACTCGTACGGATATGGCGGTTATGGATATGCAAATGTAATTGTAGCAGATCGTCCACGCCCTCAGTCTACACGCAATGCCGAAGTGAATCGCTACTATTCAGCCGATGGTGTACGTACCACTGCCAGCACCGGTGGTCGTGTGGCTACTTCACCCACTGAATACTATAATAAAACATGGCGTAACGACACGCAAGTAGCCAGAGGTTCTGATACTTGGAATAACACACGCTCGTATCAACAAAATAACACCAACTGGAACAATCAAAATAATTGGGGAACTAACAATGGATTCGGTGGAAATCGGTCCTCCTTCAATACGGGTGGCGCAGGTGGCCGCAGTGGTGGTGGTGGAGTTGCACCCGCACCCTCCAGTGGTGGTGGATCACGCAGAGGAAGAGATTAATTACTCTCTATTAAAATTCTGTTTATGTCTTTAAACTTCAGGGCGCCATGGCTCAGTGGCGTTTTTATGCTCTTTTCATTGGTTTCTTATTCTCAAAACTATTTTGTGGAACAGGCGCTTTTGTTCTCCCGTCAAAATGCCGGGGGAAGTGCCCGCATTCAGGCGATGGGCGGTGCACAAGTTGCCTTGGGTGGCGATTTCAGTTCCGGGCAATCCAATCCGGCCGGTCTCGGATTTTACAATCGAAATGAATTTACCATCTCTCCATCTCTCACTTTCCAATCTGCGGATGCTACCTACCGCACAGCTGAATTTGATGGAAATAATAACATTGTCTCCTCTCCATTTAATAGTTCCAGCAGTGGCACTTTTTTCAGTTTACCCGGACTAAGTTTGGTTTTTGGTGCAAATAAAAATGATGATAAAGCTCCTTTTTTGGGAGGTACATTCAGCATTTCACTCAATCGCATTAACGACTTTAACGGAGGCTTTGAATACAAAGGCCAGAATAATGGCACCTCCATTGTAGATTATATGCTTGAAGCGTCTACCGGCTACACCAAAGATCAATTTGATCCTCAATACGATCCGAATTTTGCCAGCATAGGTCAAGGCGATAATGTAAACACGCCCGCATTCCTTGGGTATGAAAATTATCTGATCGGCCCCACCACTGCAAATGGAACCACTTACTTTACAGACATTACCGGCAAGCCATTACAAAGTGAGTTAGTGAAGACCTCCGGCTCACAAAACCAATGGAGCATCGCCTACGGAGCTAATTTTAATGATAAAGTATTTTTAGGAGCCAGTCTTGGCATTGTATCGGTGCGGTATGAGTACGACAAAACGTATAAAGAAAATTTTGCGGGACAGGCAATGAACTGCAATGGATGCTTTAATAGTCTGGAACTTAAAGAAAACAGAGCTACCACCGGCAACGGTGCGAATCTAACCTTAGGTGCGATTTTTAAGCCTGTTGATTTTTTTCAAATCGGTGCATCCTATGCTACTCCCACCGCCTATCAATTGAGTGATACTTACACCGCATCGATGAATACGAGTTGGAATAATTTCGATTATTATGGCAATGGCTCAAAAATTCTTTCCAGAGAAAACTCTACTTCTATTGATGATCCGGTAAGTTATTCACTAAGTACACCGGCCCGGTTTACATTTGGGGCAGCTGTTTTTTACCCTAAAAAAGGATTTGTTTCAGTAGATGTTGAATTGATCAACTACAGCCGTGCAACGATGAGCAACTTTAGCACCCAATACTATAGTTTGAGCATTAACGCGGATTCGGATATCAATCCAATTGTCGGCTCACGATTTACATCAGCTACTAATTTGCGTGTAGGTGGTGAATATCGCTGGAAGAAATTCAGACTTCGGGGAGGCGTTAATGTAATGGGTGATCCTTATCTGCGAAAGCCTACTAATCGCGTAAACTACTCCACCACAGGTTTGAATTCAATTACAGGCGGAATCGGCTATCGAAACACAACCTTCTTTATCGACATGGCCATCATTCATTCCCAAGGCAATGGCTATTACGTTCCATATGCTGTTGCTTCCGAAATCAGCCCGAGTTTATCGTATGTAAATACCACCACGCGGGTGATGTTTACGGTTGGTTTTCCTTTCTAAGGATCTCCACCAACTGTTGCGTTTGAATTCCACGACCCGACAGTGTTTGTTGGGCTTGCTTATAAAATGAAATTCTTCTGCTTCGCAAGGTTTCAATCTGATCTTTCAACACATCAAAATCCATTGAATTAAAAAGTGGACGATCCTGCTTATTAGAAGCGGATATGCGCTGCGCTATTTCCATAGCGGGAACATCTAAAAAAAAAGTAATGCCAGCTCGATTCATCACCTCCACGTTATCAAAAAAGCAGGGAGCTCCTCCACCGGTCGCCATCAGGAAATCCGTAGTTGACTCAGCCCATTTTTTTAACAAGTCTGATTCAATCTTGCGAAAATAATTTTCGCCCGATTGTTTAAAAATTTCTGGAATGGTGCGCTGCTCCACTTTTTCAATGGCCGCATCGAGATCCACAAACGGAATGGAAAGATGGCTCGCCACTTGCTTGCCCAGCGTAGTTTTTCCCGACCCCGGCAAACCGATTAAAAAAATTTTCATTTAACCAATTCCAAAATTTCCGCAGCCGAAGGCGTATCATGATGATGCCAGTTGCCCAGCACCTTTCCATCTTTCCAAAGTGCAATTCCCGGGTTCGACCGGATGATGGTTTTTAATACGGTAGCATCCGAAAAATAATAAGGCACAGCCAACTGATGTTGATGACGAAAAGCTTCCATCGTTTCTGCGCTGGATGATGTTAAAACAAAGCAATCCACTTTACCCTCCAAATCTTTTGTCAATTTTCGAATAGCTTCAATATCTTCAGTCGATGCTTTTAACACATCATACATCACAATAATTAATCGATTACCTTGAAAAGTATATTGTGTTTTGTCTTCACCTTCGGAGCTGGAAACAGCGTAGTCGGTTATTTTCGGTTTGATCTTATCTTCATTTAAAACACGAGAAGAAACATACGTATAACCCGGATCTGTTAAGTATTTATCGGATGCAATTTCTTTCCCATCCTTTTGAAAAACATATTCGATAATCGGCTGCTCGGCCGCAATCATTTGTTCTGGAATAACATTTCCGATACGATAGGCCCTGAAATCAATAAATGGCAAATGACGAATGGCATAAACACCTAAAAAAGTGCAAAGTGCAACGGTGAATAGTATAACTGCATGACCTTCGCGGGTGCGCAATACGGGTACATATTTTTTGCGGTGCGAGAAAAGGTGCAACACAAAAACCATGAGTACTATATCTTTTGTGAACGACTCCCAAGGGGTTAGTTTGATTGCATCGCCAAAGCATCCACAATCGGTTACTTTATTGAAATAAGCAGAGTAGAATGTGAGGAACGTGAAAAAAAGCATCAGCCCCAGCAACACCCATGTGGTCAAGTTCATGCGCCAGTAAATAAGGATGGCCACCCCGATTGCCAACTCTAAAATGATCATAATCATTCCAATCTCGAGCGACCACGGAATAAAGTAATGAAAGAAGGAGCCAAAGTCTTGTGCGAATACTTCAAAGTATTCTTCCATTTTGATTTGTGTGCCAACAGGGTCGTTTAACTTAATGAGACCCGAAAAAATAAACAGTCCGCCTACAAATAAGCGAGAGAACTGATCGATTACTTTTTGAAACATAGTCGTAGTTATTTCAATTCCAGCATCTTCACTACCGTCACTGCCGCCTCTTC
>JAJTHV010000037.1 GCA_021300095.1 Flammeovirgaceae bacterium
AACCGAAACTGCTCATCAAATAATCCTCTCGATTTATTTTTCATCTATTTTCTCCTTTTTCTCAAGAAACAAAATTTATAGATAATTTCGTAGGGTTTTTAGAGATACCCTATAGCAGCCCCGATGTAAATGGTCGCGAAATTTGGGGCAAAGTAGTTCCGTATGGATTGACGAATCTAAATTTTGGAAAAAGCTCTGACCAAAATCCTTCCCCATGGCGCGCAGGTGCCAATGAGAATACAACGATCTCCTTTTCACATCCGGTAGAAATAGAAGGCAAGCCCATTAAAGCGGGCACATATGGTTTGCACATGATACCGGGCGAACAAGAATGGATCATCATTTTTTCAAATAGCAACGGGGCATGGGGTAGCTTTTCATACCTGCCTAGTGAAGATGCATTGCGGGTGACGGTAAAGCCAATCGCTTGCGAATTTAATGAATGGCTTACCTACGAGTTTACAGATCGTCAGCAAAATAGTGCTACTGCCAAATTGAAATGGGAAAAAATGGCGGTGCCATTTAAGATTGCTGTGCCGAATGGAGATGAATTGTATGTGCAGAAATTGCGGGAAGAATTCACCGGAGTCAAAACGTTTTTTAATTGGCAGAATGGCGTAGCTGCAATAAACTTTTGTGCGAGTAAAAAATTAAATCTGGAAGAAGCCCTTGGATGGGCGCAAAATTACATCGACCGGAATATAAAATACTTTCCGATCTATCAGGCAAAGGCAAGCGTTTTGACAGCCATGAATAAAGCAGCGGATGCCGATGGCGTAATCAAAGAAGCAATCCTTTTGCCGGATGCGAATGCCGGACAAATTACCAGCTACGGCAGATTTCTCATCAGCCAGAATAAAGCCAAAGAAGCAATGTCTGTTTTCGAAACAGCTTACAAGCGATTCCCTACGGCAGTGGCTGCACTCACCGGAATGGCGAGGGGCTTTTCCGCCAATGGTGATTCAAAAAAAGCACTGAAATTTGCGCAAGAGGCTTTGAAGGCAGAAACGAATCCGGCTGTAAAAACGAACATTGACGCGATGATCAAAAAGCTGGAAAAAGGAGAATCAATAAACTAAACTCAATTTTGATAAATCGAATGAAGGTGCCTGAAATGGGCACCTTTTTTTATTCATCTCATTATCGGACAATTTTATCCGTAAGCGAGCAACACATCTTTCCTCAGTAGCTCAATCATTTCCAAATCAGGCGTTTCTTTCTTTGGTACTGAAATTGCAATGCGTTTGGGTCGATTCATTCAAAAGTAACCTATGATCAAAAGCTACTTGCTCGTTGCCCTACGGACATTGCGCAGAAATAAACTGCACGCATCCATCAACATCATTGGCCTCGCTATTGGCATGGCATGTTGCATTCTCATCACCCTGTTTGTACAATTTGAATTGAGTTACGATCGTCAAAATAAAAATGCCGATCGAATTTATAGAATGGCTCTCAATCTGGAAGCCAACAACTGGGCGATATCGGCTTTTCCGATTGGCAGTTTGTTGAAAGATAAATTTCCGGAAGTCCAAAATTTCACCCGCATCAAACCCGCTGAAATTTTTGTGCTAAACGCAGTCAACGAAACGAAGAATAAAGAACGTGTTTTCTTTGCCGACTCTTCTGTACTCGATATCCAACTCGAAAAAGGAAATCCACTAACAGCACTGGCGGAAATCAATTCGATGGTTATCACCGAGAAAAAAGCAAAAGCTTACTTTGGCGAAGAAGACCCGATTGGCAAAACACTCACACTTCTGAATGACAAAGTGGAATATCGGATTACAGGAGTTTTCAAACCACTTCCGTCTGCATCGCATGTGCATATGGACATGATGGTGTCCTCTGACAATTTTGGACCAATGGAACCCAACTCACCGCAAGGATGGAATTACCTTACAAATCATTACACGTATCTGGTATTACCAGCCGGTATTGATCATGTGGCTTTCGGAAAAAAGATTTCCGAGTTTATGGACAAGTATCAAGAATTGACACCCGAGCAGCCGCGCAATCAAATTTTATTGCAGCCTATTACCTCCATTCACCTTTACTCCAACCGTGGCTTAGAAGTGGAGGCCAATGGAAATGTGAATACCGTTTACATTATGTCAGCCGTGGCATTTTTTATTTTGATAATAGCTTGTATCAACTTTATGAATCTCACAACCGCACAGTCGCTCAAGCGCGCGCGCGAAGTGGGCATCCGCAAAGTGGTAGGTAGTCGCAAAGCACAGTTGGTCTTTCAGTTTTTAAGCGAATCGGTGGTGATTAGTTTTATTGCGTTGTTGCTCTCTGCGGCTTTGTTGATTTTGATATTACCTCAATTTAATACCCTTAGCGGGAAAAACCTGGTTATCAATCCGCTTGAAAATGGGTTAGTGATTTTAATTTTTGTGGCGATCACTTTTTTTGTTGGAGTGGTGGCCGGTACGTATCCAGCCTTTTTCCTTTCCGCATTTAGACCGACCGATGTGCTCAAAGGAAACTTTGTAAGCAATCTCAAAGGCCAACTGCTCCGTAAAGGATTAGTGGTATTTCAATTTGCCATCGCTTTTGTGATTATGGTGGGAACCTACATTATTTACGCGCAGCTCGATTTCATGTTAAATAAAAATATGGGCTTCGATCGTGAACAAACCGTGGTGCTGACAATGCCTCGCGATAGCGTTGGCGATGAGTCGGTAAAAAATGAAATGAAACGCCTCGCCGGAGTGGAGGGTGTAACTCGTTTTGGCGAAATACCCGGAAAGATGGTGCGCACCAGCGGTTTTTGGTTTGAAGGCGCTAAAGACAACAAAGCCGAAAACATGTATCACTTCAGTGGCGATGTAGATTTGCAGCAAACATTAAACATGAAAATGAAAACGGGCGGATACTTTCGGCCGGACACGAAGCAGTTCTATAAAGAATTTGTATTAAACGAAACAGCCGTGAAACATTTGGGCTGGACGAATGAAAACGCCATTGGTAAGCTGATCAACTTTGGCGAGCGTGGTACCGATCCCGGCAAGGTAATTGGCGTGATAGAAGATTTTCACTTTAAGCATTTGCATGATAAGATCGATCCGCTGGTGATGTTTTCAGAACCACAATACGAAGGTCAGTTTATGGCCGTGAAGGTGAAGTCGAATAATATCAAAGAAATGATAGCGCAGATTGAGCAAACGTGGAAAAGAATTTTGCCGCAGTATGAATTTGAATATCAATTTCTCGATGAAACATTCGACAAACTTTTTGATCAGGAAAAAAGACTCGGTCAATTGTTCGGCATTTTTTCTGGGCTTGCCATTTTTGTTTCGTGCCTCGGGTTGTTTGGCTTGGCCTCCTTCACCATGGAGCAAAATAAAAAGTCGGTAGCTGTGCGCAAGGTGATGGGAGCAACCGTGAGTAATATTGTGATGATGATGTCGAAAGATTTTTTACGTTTGGTGATATTGGGATTGCTAATCGCGGCACCTGTTTCTTATTATTTTATGAACAAATGGTTGGACGGCTTTGCATATAATGTTGGCTTTACCTGGATTGTTTATTTGTATGCCGCACTGGCCGGTTTGGCAGTGGCATTTGGTACCGTGAGCTACCACTCGCTGAAAGTCGCTACCTCAAATCCGGTCAATGCATTGAAAGATCAATAAGGAAAACAGATAAATCAGTTTCTTTCGATCCGCTCTAAGAATCGCTTTTTATAGGTAGCCCCAATCGGCAGCGATTCGCCACCGATGGTCACCTCTTCTTTGCTGATGGATTGAATGGCATCGATTCGTACAATGAACGAGTGATGAATGCGAACAAAATCAGATGGCAGATCTTCTTCTAAATCTTTGAGCGAAAGCAAACTCATCACTTTTGTGTTGTCGCTTACAAACGTGACGTACTCGCGCGACCCTTTTATGTAGAGCACTGATTTTAAATCTACTTTCACCAGCTTATAGCCATCTTTCACAAATAAAAAATCGCGCTCTGCAGCGTTGTCTTTTTCGATTCGGTTTCCACCAGCGGGCAAACGCTCTGTTATTTTATTCACCGCTTTTAAAAAACGGTTAAAGTCGAAGGGCTTTAATAAGTAATCCACTGCATCTAACTCGAAACCCTCTAAAGCGTATTCCGCGAAAGCGGTCGTAAAAATTACCAAAGGACGTTGGGTGGTGCTTTTCAGAAAATCAATGCCCGTTAAGTCGGGCATTTGAATATCCAAAAACAGAACATCTACTTTTTGTTTGCTTAAAATAGTGCGGGCTGTTAGCGCATCGGCTGCGATGCCTACCAACGTAAGCTCCGGAAGTTTTTGAATAAACTCTTCCAGTAGCTTGCGTGCATACGGCTCATCATCAACAATCAGGCAGCGGATCATGAGCGCTGTAACGTAAGTTGAACTTTGTAGATGTGCGCATCTTGTAAAATTTCTAAAAGATGTTGATTGGGATAACTTAGTTCCAACCGCTTTCGCAGATTGTCAAGCCCAAAACCCGAACGGAGTTTAGTAGGATCGGCTACCAGAATTTGATTCGATACTTCGTAATAAATGGTTTGATCATCCACGCGAAGCTTCATTTTGATCCAACTGTTTTTATCCTTGTCGCGCACCCCATGTTTAAAAGCATTTTCCAAAAGCGTGATCATCAACAACGGAGCAATTTCTACTTGGTGATAATCGCCTTGCTTGTCGAACTGAATATCAAAGCCATTGGTCAATCGAATAGATTCCAAATGAATATAGTCGCGCAGATAATCTAACTCTTTGCTGATCGGCACGCTGGTTTTGCTGGCATCGTAAATCATGTAGCGCATGATGTTCGAAAGTTTGATGATCACTTCCGTGGCATTGTCGGATTTAGCATACACCAGATAGTTGAGATTGTGCAGCGTGTTGAAAAGAAAATGAGGATTGATTTGCGCTTTGAGAAAGTTGAGTTCAGCAGCGAGTTTTTCATTTTGCAATTGCTTTTGTTTGCTCTCCAGGTCAAAGCGATCTATGGTAAACCGGATCATTCCGGTAAAGAGCATAAACCCAAGCGCATCCCAAATGGTGCTGATGATCCGACTCAGCTTCACGGTTTTGAAATAATCTACATTTTTTGAAAAGGATGGGTAGATCTGATTTTCGACAAGGATGCGGATGGCTGAAACAAAACCGATCAAAACCAAAGTCAAGAAAAGGTAACGCCACACCTGCTTTCGCGAAAGCCAAACCGGTAGTAATAAAAAAAAAATGGACATAGCTGGCAGCCAAATTAAAAAACAGCGGAATGCCTACGTAGGCAATGGCCAGCTGCCATCCCGCGAATTCGGAAATATCATAAAAGCGATACGTAGTATACAGTACCCAAAAAGAGAGGTGCAGCAGGAGCGTTCGGTTTTTCTCAACGAAAGAATTCATCTTCTAAAGTAGGATAAAGATAAATGATTGCCATCGGGATTCATCCAATGGAGGGTTTGGCTCAACCAACTCAACCAAATGATCACCCGATTGGTTGGTAGACTACTTTCCTCCATCCGATGATTTCATCGCTGCGTTGGTTGAAAACTTTTTTCACGCGAACCTAAACATCGTTTTTTCACCAACGAATTAAATTATTAAAAAATATGACACACGTTATTCGAATCAGTTTGATCGTATGCCTGCTGCTTTCCGGCAAAGCGATAGCACAAGTAGACACACTTCGCGCCATTCCCGAAAAATGGATTGTGCAGTCGCTGCGCCCGGAAACAGCTCAGTATTTAGTATTCTTTCAAAACAAGAAAAAGCCGAAACAAGCTGGCACGTACATTTGGAGTCGCCAAATACGGCTAAAAAACAACACCATTGAAGTTGAACAAAAGTGGTATAGCTCCGACTCAACCAGCTATCGCTATGTCTATTCGGTGGTCGACCGGAAAACCTTTTTACCCATTTATCATAAAACGATCATGCAACGTAGCGGCATTGAAGCGTTTGACTTTTCCGATGCAAAAATCAAAGGCTCCGACTCCATCGCCAACAATTCAAAAGCCACATTTGAATTAGCTACAGCGAAACCGCTCAACTGGGAGCTGGATTTGGAAACATTTTCCTTGCTGGATTTAAAGCCGGGCAAGCGCTTCGCGATTAACTTCTACCATCCGGGTGGAAGAACGGGTCCTACGTTTTATGAATACAAAGTAACTGGCGATGAAAAAGTGCGCACATACGAAGATAAAGTGATTGACTGCTGGAAGTTGCGTATTGATTACAACGAAAAGTCGTATGCTATTTTTTACATAAGCAAAAAGAGCAAAGAGGTTATTAAAATGGAGGAGGACTTTGGCGCGGGTGTTCGGTATAAAGTGAAGTTACCTTCAGCTATTGTGGTTCGATAACCACTTAGGGCGAAAAAAAAGGTTTTCACCGGACGGGCATCTATTGCAACCGGGCCTCATAAAAAAGGCTCCACTCTTTAAGAAGCGAAAGGGTGGAGCCGATTTGATTCGGTAGGAGATAGTACTCGCCAATTACTTTTTCTTTTCTAATTGCGATTCCGGTTATAACTTGGACGCTTTATTTAAAGGAAAAGAATGACAAAGGCGATCAAACCACTGGTTCAACAAACAGATGTCGTATTGATGGGTGCGGGCATCATGAGTGCCACACTGGGAATCATTTTAAAAGAACTGGACCCAAACATCACCATTCAAATTTTTGAACGCGCAGACGAAGCCGGAACAGAAAGTTCAGACGCCTGGAACAATGCCGGCACAGGCCATGCCGCCTATTGCGAACTAAATTATACACCTCAAAAAGCCGATGGGTCTATCGACATTTCGAAGGCCGTGAAGATTGCCGAGTCGTATGAGGTGTCAAAAGAATTTTGGGCATACCTCGTTCAAAAGAAATACGTGCCGCAGCCCGCTGAATTTATAACCGCTATTCCACACGTGAGCTTTGTGTGGGGAGATACCAATGTGGACTATCTGCGTAAGCGGTATGCCTTGCTGAAAGATAACCCCATGTTTAAGGAAATGACCATTACCGAAGATCGTGACCAAATGAAACAATGGGCACCGATTGTCATGGCAGGTCGCGATCAAAAGCAGCCTCTTGCTGCCACGAGAATGGATTTAGGCACGGACGTGAACTTTGGCACACTCACGCGATCGATGATGGATCAACTCAGCAAAATGCCGGGTGTGACTGTGCACTACAACATCGAAGCGCTCGATCTAGATCCGGATGGAAAAGGCGGTTGGGATGTGTTTATCCGCAACCTGCTCAACGAAGAGAAAGATCAGGTAAACACAAAGTTTGTGTTTATTGGCGCAGGAGGGGCAACTCTTCATTTGTTGAAGCGCGCAGAAATAAATGAGCGCAAAGGATACGGAGGATTTCCGGTAAGTGGTTTGTGGTTGAAGTGTCTCAATCAAAGTATCATCCAACAACATCATGCCAAAGTATATGGCAAAGCCACGGTAGGTTCGCCACCGATGTCGGTGCCACATGTTGATACACGCATCATTAATGGAAAGAAAGAATTGCTCTTTGGCCCGTTTGCCGGATTTACCACCAAGTTTTTAAAGAACGGTTCCTTAATGGACTTGCCAAAATCCATTCGCTTTGACAATGCTATTCCAATGATTTTTGCAGGCATGCGCAACATGCCACTCACCAAATATCTAATCGAACAAGTTCGTCAAACACCAGAGCAACGCCTGGAAGCATTGAAAGAATACGTGCCCATGGCCGAGTTGAAAGATTGGGAACTGAAAGAAGCCGGCCAGCGCGTACAGGTGATTAAGAAAGATAAAAAAGAAGGAGGCGTATTGGAATTTGGAACCGAGGTAGTAGTAGCCGAGGACGGAACAGTGGCAGCATTATTAGGTGCATCACCGGGAGCATCCACGGCAGCCGCGGTAATGATGGGCTTGCTTTCTAAATGTTTTAAGAAACAATTTCAAACCGATGCGTGGCAAAGCAAGTTGAAGGAGATGGCACCTTCGTTGAACGTAGCACTTTCTAAAAACGAAGAGCAGTTGCAGGCAACTCGTAAACGAACCGCAGAAATTTTGAACTTAGGAAGTAAATGACCTATGCAGTAAGGCCATATACGGAAGAAGACACGGAAAAAATCATTGAGCTGATTCTTCCCATTCAGCAGGAGGAATTTGATGTGCCGATTACGATTGCCGATCAACCCGATCTGCAGGCTATCTCTACTTTTTATTTTCAAAAGGGTGGAAACTTTTGGGTGGCAGTGAATGGCGAAGAGGTAATTGGAACCATCGCTTTGTTAAACATTGGCAACGGACAAGGGGTTATCCGAAAAATGTTTGTTCATTCAAACTATCGAGGTGCCGCATTTGGTATAGCGCAGCGGTTGCTCGACACATTGGTAGCATGGTGCGAGACAAAACAAATCGATGAAATTTTTCTAGGAACGATCGACACGATGAAAGCAGCGCATCGCTTTTATGAGAAGAATGGATTTCATGCTTTAGAAAAAGAAACCCTGCCTTCTACCTTCCCGATCATGAAAGTAGACAATCGATTTTATCAACGAGTGCTTCGACCTACATATCGTATTTTCCATATCACTTCAGAAGTGTATTGGAAAAACACCGCAGATCAATCGAACTATTCAGTTTCATCTTTGGAAACGGAAGGATTTATACATTGCTCCACGCACGATCAGATTGAAGGCACACTGCAACGATTTTTTGTAGGTCAGCAAAACTTGGTGTTGCTACATATTGAGCCTTCCCGTTTGAATCATCCATTAAAATATGAGGAGGCAGATGGAAAAATGTTTCCGCATGTGTATGGCCCGATCAATCGCGAGGCGATTGTGAAAGTGGAGGCATTGCCATTTCCATAGGATGACCTAACGCAATCAGCAACTCAATTTTTTCAATTAGCTCGGGAAAAACTTTTTTGCGTACAGAGGCAAGCAACGAACAGCGATCTTGAAAATCTTGTTCTTCGATAGTCATTCCAAAATCTTTCAACAGTCGCATGACTTCCGGAGTGGCCGTGTAATCGTAGAACAATAAAATTTTTTCTGTTACATCTTTTTCTACAATCGTGCATTGATTCAAAGCCAGTGCAGCGCTTTCGCGATAGGCGTGAATCAATCCACTTACACCTAGTTTAGTGCCACCAAAATAGCGCACCACCACCAAGAGCGTATTGGTTAAATTTCTGCTGCGGAGCTGGCCTAAGATAGGATCGCCTGCAGAGTGATTCGGCTCGCCATCATCATTCGCCCGAAATTTAGAACCATCGACACCCAACACATACGCATAACAATGATGCGTGGCATCAAAGTATTTTTTTCGAAGAGTTACCAGATGCTGCTTCACTTCCTCTTCATTTCGTACGGGAAACGCGAACGAAAAAAATTTGCTGCCGGTATCTTTAAACAAACCTTCGGCAGAACCTGTAATTGTCAGAAATGAAAAGGGATAAGCCACTGTTTTCAAAGTTCACAAAAAAAGACTCCGGAAGGAGTCTTTCAAATCTAAAAATGAAGATTGATTTATTTTTGAACAACTAGTTTTACCGTGGTGAGTTTTTGATTCGCTACGACCTTAACGATATACATACCACCGGCAAGCAATTGAGTGTTTAATGCTATTCTGCCGGATTCTAGTTTGTAATTGCAATTCACCTCTTGACCAACATTGTTGATAATTGATAGAGAGTTTAGCTCAGCATCGTTTAGATTGATGTAGGCTATTCCGGTTGTGTTTGGATTAGGGAATATTTTAATACTATCTTTTTCAGACGGGCCTTCGATTGAGCAAATTTTCGAATAGGTTGGTGTGCCATCAAAATCAACTTGTTTTAAACGGTAGTATACATATCCTTTGGGAGTCAATGTGTCTTCAAATGAATAGTTGCTTTCCAATTTGGTAGTACCGGCAGATTTAACACGACCAATCGTTCTAAAAGTTTGTGTATCATCATCGAATCGCTGCACATCAAAGTAATCGCTATTTTTTTCAGATGCCGTTGTCCACGTTAAGGAAACAAACCCTTCCTGCGTAAGCGAACAGTTGAAGAGCGTCAGTTCAACAGGCAGTGGGTTGCTGAATGGTGTGGTGCTAGCCAACGTAAATGGTCCGAAAACGGAAGAAGGAGCAGCATTAACAATTGTGCCCGATGCAAAAGTTCCGGTTGTTCCTCCGTTGCCTTGATCTGTCCATTGCGATCCATTCCAGGCAGCCACGCGCAGTGTGCTAAAGTTATTCACGATACCACTATTGCTTCCCCAGCTTAGAGTAACATTTACATTCGAAGTTCCTGCGGTCTGATTGAGCATCCAATATTCGGCTCCGCTCACGTGATCGAGTGTGCCGGCTCTAGATGCATTAGGATAGGTTCCATTCGGATTGACATTGAAATATTGAGCCGTATAGCTATCGGTTACGACAGCAGGTGCAGAAATCGCAATGGGTCTATAAAGATTGGCTTTTCCGATAGGAAATGTAAAGGCACTATTTCCAATTTTTGTTACCACTCCATCTACATAGCTGGTGTTACTTGCACTTGCTACACTTGCACCACTTAGTATTCTAAGCGTTGCGTTTTGTGTCACTAATCCACTCGTGAAAGTCATCGTGCCGCTTATTTGATGGATTCCAGAAGTAAGAGTGACACCATTTGTTTTATTGATGATCAGGTTATTGAACGATTGTGTCGCATTGGTTGATATACTGCTATTGCTTCCACTTCCTACAAAACTAACCGAACCTGCATTGGCAGTAAATGTTCCATTGTTTGTCCAATTTCCATTTACATCTAAATTGAAAGAGTTTGTAGTGAGGCTAGCAGCAGCAATAGCCGGTGAAGTGATTGTTCCGGTCACAGCAGGAATGGCTGGGCTGATGGTTAAGTTTCTCGTTACTGCACCGCTGCTATTGATCACCGGCATATTTTGCGGCCCGGCAGCTGGGATGAAGGCATCCGTTGTTGCAGTTGGAATTCCATTACACCAATTGCTGGCGGTAAACCAATCATTGCTGGTGCCCCCCAGCCAAAGGGTGGTTCCACTGGGTTGAGCAATTGCTGTGAATGCGATAGATAAGTTAGAGCCACCCACTCCCTGTTGCGTTTGCAATTCCACTGTAGATGTCGAGTTTAACACACCGGTCCAAACCGCTGTATGTGCATCGCAGCAACCGATGTGTCTGGCTACCTCAACTCCGTTAATCAATAAATAGAACGAGTCGTCATGCGATGGTATATCAATTTGATACATGCCGCACGCAAAACCTGTTCGCTTTGCCGACATGCTTATGTTGGTGGCGTTCATAGTACAACCTAACCAGGCGTTTCCATTGGTTGCATTGGCTGTGGAAGGAGCAGTGCCGCTCGCCCATCGAGTGGTTGAATTAAAATTATATCCGGTGGAGCCACTTCCATTTTCGGTATAGTAGCCTTGGTAGTTTGTTCCGATCGTTTGAGAGTTAAAACCATACACATTCCAGGTTCCGGTAGGGAATGTTGTGAAAGCAGGTATCGGTACTACGGTGATGGTGGAGGTTGCTGCGCCAACGGAGCAATTGTTACTGCCAACCACTGTGTAAGTAGTGGTAGTGGTTGGTGTTGCCACTACCGAAAATCCGGTAGTTGCACTTAATCCAGTTGATGGACTCCAAGTATAATTAGCTGCACCGCTAGCTGTTAACGTAATTCCAGCGGTAGGGCAAGAGGTGGTAATCGCAGCAGGAGAAACAGCTGTGTTGGGCAAGGGGTCTACAGTCAACGTAAAACTTTTTGAAACAGAGCATCCGGTAAGTGCCGCATCTGTTAATGTATTAGTGACGGTGTAAGTAGGACCAACGGTACCACTGGTAGTTTGTAAAAATGGGTTAGAGGTATTTGAGGCGGGTACAAATGTTATAGTAGGATCGCTGGGGCTTATCGACCAATCATAGGTAGCCCCTGTAATAGCAGAGGTAGCGGATAATGCCATGTTGGTTCCCGCGCATATTGTGCTATTTGAATTGATCGTTTGAGGCCGGTTTGCAATAATGGTAGATGGAGTAATTGAAACCTGTAAACTTCCAGGACCACTGTTGTTTACCAATCTAATTTCTACAGTTGATGTTGGACCTAAAAATCCTGTCCAAATATTAGATTGAAGAGTAGGTGTGTAGTTGTTGTTTTGAAAAACCTGCACCCCATTGATTAGCAGCGTCAAAAGGTCATCTTGAAAAGGAATATCGATTTGATAATAACCGCACGTAAAATTAGTTCGCTTAAAGCTGATGGAATAATTAGTAGTTCCGAAAGAACAACCCACGTAGCCGGTTGCTACGGTAGGCCCGCTACCAGATGCCCACTTAGAAGTTGTGTTGAAACTTACCGCACTTTCTGTATAAAATCCATAATAGTTGCTCAAAGTTGTGTTGTTATGGCAATACGCATTCCATACACCATTACCAAAATCAGTAGCTGGAACAGGCGTAGCTGGAATATTTTGAACCGTTACCATAGTGCTGATATTGGCCGTTTGACATCCTGTACTTCCTGTAATCGTATATGAAGTGGTCGAGGCAGGATTGGCGATGGCAATAGAGTTTTCCGGATTTTGAAAAGTAAGTCCGGTGGTGGGCGACCAGACATAACTGGCAGCACCTGAAACAGTAATGGTAGAAGTAGTAATTCCAGAACAAATCGGTGACGAAACATTAGTCAGCGAAAGCGTTGGCACGGTGGCAGGTGAAACTACTGTAATGGGAACCGTTTTGGTTAAAGTGCATCCGGTAGTTGCATCCGTTCCGGTGGCGGTGTAAGTTGTTGTAGCAGTAGGTGCGGCAACAACACTTGCACCCAGGCCATCGGCAGGAGTGAGTCCGGTAACAGGTGTCCAGGAATAATTCAATGGAATAGATGCCGATGCATTGAGCGTGATGCTAGATGTCGAGCAAATTGTTGCCGGGTTACTTACTACCATTGGATTTGTTGGATTACTAAAATTGGCAGTTAAACCAGAGCCTCCACCGAATTGAATGATTTGAAACTCTACCGTTGAAGAAGGGCCCAAAAATCCTGTCCACAAATTAGTGTGCGCATCGCAGCAACCATTGGTATGACCGAAAACCAAAGCGCCATCAATGAAAACGCGAAGGTAGTCATCGTGCGTAGGGACATCAATCTGATAATACCCACACGTAAAGTTGGTTCGCTTGAAGCTAATGGAAAGATTAGTTCCACCAATCGGACAACCGCTGTACGCTGCACCAGAAGAGGTGTTTGCCGTGGTGGGCGAATTGCCACTTGCCCATCGATTACTGGTTGCAAAACTTAAACTTGATTCCGTATAAGAGCCCAGATAGGTATTGTTGGTAATAGGAAAAGCCGTTCCGGAATAGACATAATTGATCCATTCATTGTTGCCAAAAACGCTTGGATTACCAGAAGAGGCATTGATGGTTAAGTCTGTGCCATTATTGGCACTAATGATAGATCCATTTGAACTTACTACCCGAATCCGATAGCCCGTGCCTGCAGGTGCACTGCCAATATTGGCACTGATTGCCCCTGAGTTATTGGCGGTTACAGAGCCCAAATTGGTAGGTGACGTAAAGCTTCCTGCTGCATCGGATAATTGAGCAGTGAAAATATTATTTGAGGGAAGATTCGGGAAGGCACAACTATTTTGAACGGTATAATTTATGGTGAAAGCCTGCCCCTGACGAAGGATGTTGTTCCTCCGGTAATGGTTGGAGCATTGATGCCAAGTGCATTAATAGTAAGAGCCGAAGCATTGATGGGGCTGGTTATGCCGGCTGGGTTAGATGAGACAACACGAATCCGATAACCTGAGCCCGTGGCAGTGTTGGCAGGAATACTTACGCTGAAGTTACCGGAGCCCGTTGCAACAGAAGACGTTCCAATCGTTACTGGAGATGAAAAGACCCCCGAAGCGTTTGATAACTCTGCAGAGAACACGTTGCCAGTAGAAAAAGCACAACTGTTTGTAATTGTGTAATTCAAGGTGAAAGAGGTTCCGGCACAAAAGGTCGTTCCGGTAAAAGTAGGTGCATTTAAGCCGAGCGCATTAATTGTTAAGTTTGTACCGTTGTTGCTTCCAGTTACCGATGGTGAAGAGCTAACCACCCGAATGCGATAGCCGGTGCCGGATGATTGAGTAGCAGGGATCGTGGCAGTAATTGTTCCCGCAGAGGTGGAGTTGAAAGGAGCACTGATGTTGACCGGGCTGCTAAATCCGCCACTTGCATCAGAAAGCTGAACGGTAAACGCATTATCGCTGTTGAAACTTCCTGTAATAGTATAGGGAACATTCACAGAAGCTCCTGCGCAAAAAGGAGAACCAGAAATAGCGGAGGTGGTGATCGTTTGCGAAAACGAATTTATCGTGAAGATGAAACTCACGATAATGAGGCATAAGGACCGTAACATGTCGATGGGGATATGGAACAATCAGCAAAGATAAATGTCGATTCTGCTTCCAGAATGTGCTTTATCGAAAATCTTGAGAAGTATTATATGAAACGATTTCAACCCATTGCGGATTATTTTTGTTTATGTTAAAGGGAACGTTATTCACAAAAAATAGACAAACGCTTTATGGGTATGAGAGCAGATACACAGGGTTGAGCAGCAGATACGAAAAGATATGATTGATATAATGATAATCGGAGCCGGTCCCATCGGGTTAGCCTGTGGTATTGAAGCCAAGAAAGCCAACCTCACGTATGTGATTGTTGATAAGGGAGTGTTGGTGAATTCACTGTATCACTATCCCAACAACATGACCTTCTTCTCCACTTCGGAAAAACTAGAGATCGGTGAAGTTCCGTTTATTTCAAACAATGCCAAACCAACACGCTCAGAAGCACTCGAATATTACAGACGCGTTTGTACTAGTTGGAAACTGAATGTGCAACTCTACGAAAAAATAGAAAGCATCGACAAAGAAGACAACTCATTCAAAATAGTTACTTCTAAAAATCAATACCGCGCACGCAAAGTAATTTTGGCTTTGGGATTTTATGATCTTCCCTTTTTATTGAATGTGCCGGGTGAAGATCTCCCGAAAGTAAAGCATTACTACGATGAACCTCATCCCTACTTTGCACAAAAGATTGTTGTAATCGGATCCGCTAACTCAGCCGTAGATGTGGCACTGGAAACCTGGCGCAAAGGTGCGGATGTAACAATGGTCATCCGCGAGGCTTCCATTGGAGAAAATGTAAAATATTGGGCGCGCCCCGATATTGAAAACCGTATCAAAGAAGGTTCGATTAAGGCACACTTCAGTTCGGAAGTAGTGCGAATCCTTCCCACGCAAGTGGAAATAAAAACACCCACGGGAAATGTAGTAATTGAGAATGATTTTGTGTTAGCGATGACGGGCTACCAGCCGCCATTTGATTTTATGAAAAATGCCGGAGTGCAATTTGCAAACGATGAACATCACACACCCATCTACAACGAACAAACGATGGAGTGCAATGTGCCCGGGATGTATTTGGCAGGTGTTGTTTGTGGTGGACTTAAAACCAACAAGTGGTTTATTGAAAATTCACGCGTTCATGCCGAGATGATCATCCGAGATATTGTAGAGCAAGATTCAAAGTGAAAAAGATAATCCCACAAAATAGTTGCGCCTCGCAGCGGCATTGAAAAACCGATTTCCGGCTGCGTTCAAATCATTTCCTAAACTGTACGTTTGGTCGAGCAAATTATCGGCACCCAGCCAAATCTCAATTCGTTGCTTGCCGCGAAAGTGTGGAGTAAAATTTAGTTTGGCACCAAGCAACAGATAGTCGGAAGCATAGGTTACGTTGGAATCATTGAGTGGAATACGATCGGTGTAATGAAGTGTGCCATGAAAAGTAAATGATTTTCCTAAGCCCAAGTCTACACCTCCGGTGAAAATAGTAGGAGGAACGCCTGTCAATTCCTTTCCTGAAAAATCGACACCATTTTTATTGTAACGCCCAAACCGATAGTGATTCCAGGTGAAACTACTCCACCATTTCATTGAGCGAAGCACGGATTGTCGATTTGTAAACGGAGTCCACGCAAGTGTAACCTCAGCTCCTTTTTGATCGGTGTTGCCGGAGTTGATAAAATAATCGGCATTGTTGAGCCGCTGCACAACAATAGTTTGATCTAAAGCAAAATAGTAGAGCGCCACTTCGTACGAAAAGCGATCGGAACTACCTTTCGCACCGACCTCATAATTTAATCCGGTTTCTGCCTGAAGTGAATCGTTGAAGCTGCTGGTAGAGGGGCGAACTTCGGCTGCAGTTGGCGGAGAAAAACCTTTGCTCAAGGATCCGTAAACCGACAAATTTTTATTCCATTTTTTTAAGATTGCCACGCGCGGTGAAAATGCCGGAGTAAATCCTCGTTGTTGACGAATGTTTGGCTGAGTCGAAAGGCGATTGAATTTGTAATCGATAAAAGAGTAGCTCGAACCAACCGTAATCGAATAATTTTTAGGCAAGTCTATTTCTACTTGAGCAAACCCGATCATCAACCGCGAATCAATTTCATCTTCGGCTTGTAAGTTGCCGGTGGCGCCTAAAACATTGTCATAGTTGCGAATGGGCGAGTGAAAAAATTGTGCCTCTCCGCCAAAGGTCAATTTACCTTTGATGGAACCGGTGGTGAAACTGTAATGAGTTTCAACGCGCCCTCCCGCGTTCTCTTCTTTCCGTTTTTCGTAGTTAAGAAAAGTAGGATTCACAAAATCCGTAACAGATCCATAAGCGCCTACCTGAATTGACCACTGATCATTCCATTGATGATCGTAAGAAAGGCCACCAAAAAAAGTTTTGTTGTAAACAGCTGCTTTATTACTTGCCGCATTGGCTCGCGCTTGCGCGGGATTGGCTTCGTATTGGGCTTGTGTAAGGCCGCCCGGAGTTTGATAAAACAAATCGGTATAAAACAAACTGGATGAAAGCACACCATGTTTTCCAATGGCATGTTGTAACTGTAACGAAAACGCATCGCGGTTGGTGCTGCTGTTTTGACGATAGCCTTCGCTTTGTTGATGCGCATAGGTAAAAGCTACCTTGGCTTTGCCGATCGAACCATGAGCCTGCGTCTGCACATTGAATAAGCCATAACTTCCGCTAGTCGAGCGAACCGAAATTTGATTTCCTTTTCCCGACCAGCCGTTCAGCAAAATCACGCCACCCGTACCCGCTCCATACAAACTGCCGGATGGGCCTTTTAAAATTTCCACTTTTTCTACGGATGCATTGTCCAACAAATTGAGATAGGTGTTGCCGCCACCATCGGTAAGAGGCAAGCCATTCCAATAAAATTTTACGTTGCGAATGCCGAAGGGTGCGCGCAGCGAGCTTCCGCGAATAGCGATGCGGTAACTTCCGGGTGAACGCTCCTCCATGCGCACACCAGCAATCGTGTTGAAAGCACTCACCAATGATTGGTTGTTGAAACGTTGCAGTTGTACACTATCAACTACCGCAATAGACGCGGGCACCAGTGTAACAGATTTATTGGCAGCATAACTTTTAACTACCACTTCTGAAAGCAGTCGGGTGGAATCAGATGATTGAGAGAATGCAGCCCATCCGCTAAGCGAGAAACAAAATAAAAGCAGCCACCGCATTAGTATTCTGCCAATACTTCTTCGAGACTTTTTGCCTGATCAAAATAACTGACCAGTTTCAACATCACCTGATCCACTAATGTGTCGGGGCATGAAGCACCGCTGGTAAGAATAATTTTTAGAGGCAATTTTTCCGGTAGAAACCGATAGGAAGTAAGGAGTTCTTTTCGGACGTAGTTGAAATGCTGAATTTCTTCTCGTGACTTTATTTCGTCTGCCGAATGAATGAAATACGTTTTAAACTGCCGCTCGCACAACTCCACAATATGCGAGGTGTTCGAACTGTTGTAGCCGCCTACAACAATGGCCAGATCCGCATCAGTCTTCAACAACTCATACGTGGCATCCTGGTTGTCGTTGGTAGCGTAACAGAGCGTATCGCGTGTGTCGGCAAAATGATTTTTGATTTCACTTTCGCCATAGCGTGTAATCATCACCTGTTTGAAGAAGTCGGCAATGGCCTGCGTTTCGGTGGCCAGCATGGTCGTTTGATTGACTACACCAACCCGATGTAGATGAAGAGCCGGATCGAAGCCATCTGAAAACTTTCCTCGGAATTCTTCGAAAAACTCCTCATGCGTTTTGCTGCCGGTAATGTAATTGCTAAGGCGAATGGCATCTTCCATATCGCGCACAATCACCGAGTGGCCTTGGCCTGCACTATGCGAAAAAGTAGCACGCGTTTCTTCGTGCTTGGGTTTGCCGTGGATGATGACCGTATAATTTTCCTGACCTAATTTTTCCGCCCGATTCCAGACTTTCTCAACGAAAGGACAAGTCGTGTTGTATTTCTGTACATCTACGCCTTTATCGATGAGCAGTTTTTCAATTTCTAGTGTAGTGCCAAAAGCGGGTATGATCACCACATCACCGGCATGCACATCATTCCAAGGAATAAAGTGCGAACCATCCGTATCCATAATAAATCGAATGCCCCGGCTTTGTAAGTCGCGGTTTACCTCTTGATTGTGGATCATCTGGCTGAGCAGATACACATTCTTGTCGGGGTTTTCTTCTAGCGCCCGATAGCTGATCTCAATGGCATTTTCTACGCCATAGCAAAAACCAAAGTGGCGCGCAATAAAAAATTGAACAGGGCCAAAATCCAATACAGCGGGTGAGAAATCTTGCTTACGCAGATCTTTTTTTCTGCGCGCTTCTTTTACCCTTCCGGTGATGGAAGAGCGGTAATAGGCGGGTATTTCGAACTTTTTGATAACCGTTTCTTTTTAAAACAACACTCAAAAGTAGTTTGTTTGAATGGCTGTTCATAAAAAAGCCCCGCATTTCTGCGAGGCTCTTTTTTTTTATGCTGCTTTGCTCAGCTTGTCTTCTTTGATCTTGGCCGTTCGCACCTCTTTCGATTCGAGGTCATAGGATTTCACTTGAATCCAATTGTTTTTGATGTACTTCAACACCTCCATCACTTTTCCGTCAATCTTACTGCGAACACGTTCGCCTTTCTTAAATAACCTTCTCATAAATTAAGCTGGTTTAGTTTACATTCTTAATGCATATATATACTCCTGTGGATAGTCAGGGTAAACACCTTCAAAAGTGATCAAGTCACCTGACTTTTTCTTTTTCAAGATAGCATTCACATCGTCCACCGACTTTACCACTACGTTATCAATTCGTGTAATTATAAAACCTTCGCGCATATCGGTATACTTTTCCACTTTCCCATTGTCCAGCGCCTTTACCTTCACACCGTTTTCCAGATCCAAGCGACTCAACACCTTGCTGTCCAGATCTTCCAATTGCAAGCCAAGTGTAGCAACGCCCTCTTTCTCTTCACGCTTCACGGTTCCTACTTTGCCTTCTTTGTTTTTGAGCACAACCGGCACTACTACCGTTTTTCCTTTGCGGTCGATTGTCATGGAAATCTTATCGCCCGGTCTTTTGCGACCAATGTATTCAATCAGCGCTGTGCTCGACTTGATAGGAGTTTCATCGATTTTCACCACCACATCGCCTTCTTTTACTCCGGCATCTTTAGCGGCACTTTTACCATCCTCAGCAAAACCGGAGATGTAGGCGCCTTCATTCACCGAAAGGTCAAATTCTTTTTTAAGATCGCTGGTAACATTACCTACCTGCACGCCCAACCATCCGCGCTGCACGGTGCCATATGCTAATAAGTCTTCAACAATTTTGCTGACAATGTTGGCCGGTACGGCAAATCCATAACCGGCATACGAACCGGTGTTGCTGGCAATGGCAGTGTTAATTCCCAAAAGCCCTCCATCCAAATTAACTAATGCACCACCGCTGTTTCCGGGATTGATAGCGGCATCGGTTTGAATGAACGACTCAATGGCACTGCTGGCTTGCTGTCCGCTTCGTACAGCAGGGTTGTTGGAATTGATGATGTTAATATTTCTTCCTTTGGCACTGATGATGCCGGCCGTTACAGTGCTGTTGAGGTTGAAGGGGTTGCCTACGGCCAACACCCACTCGCCCACCCGCGATTTATCCGAATCAACAAATGAAAGGAAAGGCAAATCTTTTTGATTTACTTTAATGACAGCCAGATCAGTGTCAGGATCGGTACCAATTACTTCCGCTTTGAAAGAGCGGTTGTCGCTGAGTGTTACTTCCACCACATCGGCATCTTTTACCACGTGATTGTTCGTTACAATATAGCCATCGGCATTGATGATTACACCCGAGCCAGTGCTTTGCGAGGGGCCTCTTTCCGCGGGGCCATTGGGGCCGAAGAAAAAGCGGAAGGGATCATCGGCATCGCGCTCACGTGCTATGGCATTACCGGTTTGTGAGGATTTGATGTGCACCACCGCTTGCGTTACTTTTTCGGCTGTGCCGGCAAAGTCCAACGCAACGGCTTCTCCTTTTTCATTGAGGCGGTAGGCCACCTGGCTGGCAGGCACACCGCTGATGTGTTCTATTTTTACATTTTGGCCGGAGCGATTGCCGAGCCAGTAGTTGGCTGCCAAGGTAATGAAGCTTCCCAAAACAGCAGCCAGTAGTAATGAACTGAATCGTTTCATAGTACTGTAGAATTTTAGATTGAAAAATTTTTCCGCGAAGAGAGATGATTCTCTCGATTAAAAAGTTGAATGAATTTCAAATTTTTTCATATAAACGAAATCTCCTTTCTTGATGATGTACTAACAACGCGCAGGACCTAAAAAAAGTTTAACTCCTATTTTTTTACCAGCTCTCCGTTTTTGTATTCATATTCAATGGATACCTTACCATCTGGATCATACCATTTGGAAATACCATCGCGCACACCTCCTTTGTAATTGCCTTCCTCCATCACACGCAGGTTGTCATAATAGATTTTTACCGTACCTTCAATTTTGCCAAAGCGGTAAATGCGTTCTTCTTTCAGATTAGAATAATTGTATTCTTTATAATCGCCATGACGCAATCCTTTGTGATAATAAAATCGTTTGGTCATCTGGCCACTGTTGTTCATCTCCATATACAATCCTTCTTTTTCTCCATTCACATACGAGGTCACTGTTTTGACAAGGCCATTCGTATAGTATTCGGTCCATACACCTTCTCTTTTCCCATTTACATACGTGCCATCCGCTGACTTGGAGCCGCCATCTACGGATAAAATAACACGTGTCATTCCATTTGCGTCTGCAAACTCTTCCTTGAGGGCATCAGCTGGAATGCCAGCGCCATCGCCACTCACCGCGGAAGCGGGTTCTGTCTTCGTTTCTTTCTCGGTGCTTGTACACGCGAAAACCAAAAGGCCCAAAGCAATCCATCGAATCATACAGTAAAATTTAGAGGCCAAATATATTAACTAACTTTACTTTTCGTCAAGGCCTAACCGGAAAGCAAAAATGGAAATTAGGGGAGTTATTACATTAAAACAAGGAAGGGATCATTCCATCAGGCGTTATCACCCATGGATTTTTTCCGGAGCCATTCAATCAACGGAAGGAACTCCCCACGATGGCGATTGGGTGGAGGTGCGTGATGCTTCTAAAAAAACACTGGCCTTTGGCCATTACCAAAAAGGTACTATTACGGTTCGGGCGATTGCATTTTCAGCCAACACACCAACGGATCGTGTTTTTCATGAAAAATTGAGCAAGGCATTTCAGCAACGAAAGGCTACGCAAGTCATTTCAGATCAAACAAACTCGTACCGCTTGGTGCATGGTGAAGGCGATGGCTTGCCCGGTTTGATCATTGACATCTACCAATCAGTAGCGGTGATGCAGGCACATTCAGCCGGTATGCATGCCGATCGTGCTATGATTGCCAATGCGCTGGTGGAGGTAATGGATGGAGCGATCACAGCTGTTTACTATAAAAGCCAAGGTACGCTTCCCACAAAAACAGAAAACGAATATTTATTTGGGATGGCCGCAACTCCGCACGTAGCCCTGGAACATGGTAATAAATTTTTGGTGGACTGGGAAGAGGGGCAGAAAACCGGATTCTTTTTAGATCAACGAGAGAACCGAAAGTTAGTGGGTGAGTTGGCCAAAGGGAAAAAAGTGTTGAACACATTTTGTTATACCGGAGGATTTTCGATTTATGCATTAGCGGGTGGCGCGGAGTTGGTTCACTCGGTTGACTCATCGGAGCGGGCGGTGCAGATGACACGCAAGAATATTGAACTCAATGGATTTGATGCACACCAACATGAGAGTTTTGCCAGCGATACATTCGACTTCCTCAAAGACAAAAAAGATGTCTATGACTTTATCATACTCGATCCTCCTGCTTTTGCCAAGCATAAAGACGCGAAGCATCAGGCGATGAAAGGCTACCAGCGTTTGAATGCCGAAGCCATGAAGATGATACAACCAGGAGGAATCATTTTCACTTTCTCTTGCTCACAGGTAGTGGATCGACAATTGTTTTATGACACCGTGGTTTCAGCAGCCATTCAGGCAGGTCGAACGATCAAAGTATTGCATCATCTTTCACAGCCGGCCGATCATCCGGTTTCCATCTTTCATCCGGAAGGAGAATATTTGAAAGGATTGGTGTTGTTTGTGGAATAGCAATCACTTGGCAATGTCGTTTAGTTAAGCACCATAGCCATCCTCTCCTGTGGGGAGGAATAAGGTGAGGTTAACAAAAAAGGCTTAACTAAAAAGACATTGAATCACTTAGAGTAATAATCGCAAAATATATTCTACTCTTTCCTTACTTTCGTTTTCTACCGAACCTATTAATCTATGAGAAAACAATTCTGGAAAAAAATGAGCGGCTCTGTGCTGCTTATCATTCTGGCTTCATCGATCAGCTAGGCACAAACCAATCCCAAAGTAATCGCTAAGCTCAATCAGCAAGTTACTGAAATGGAAAAAAAGGTAATTGAATGGAGAAGACACTTCCATCAATTTCCGGAACTTTCGAATCGCGAGTTTAAAACCGGAGCCAAGATAGCCGAACATTTAAAGGCACTTGGATTGGAAGTAAAATATCCGGTGGCAAAAACCGGATCTGTGGCGATTCTGCGTACGGGCAAGCCCGGGCCGACTATCGCGCTTCGCGCAGATATTGACGGACTACCTGTTGTGGAACGAAACAGCTTGCCGTTTGCATCCAAAGAAAAAAGTGAATACCTGGGTCAATCGGTTGGCGTGATGCATGCCTGTGGTCACGATACGCACATTGCCATCTTAATGGGGGCTGCGGAAATCCTGACGAAAATGAAAGCCGACTTGAAAGGAACGATTGTGTTTTTGTTTCAACCTGCAGAAGAAGGTGCACCTCCCGGTGAAGAAGGTGGAGCGGCACTGATGATCAAAGAAGGAGCACTGGACAATCCGAAAGTAGATGCGGTGTTTGGATTGCACATCAGTTCGCTTACGCCTGTAGGAACACTTACCTATCGCCCGGAGGGAATGATGGCGGCAGTGGATCAACTGAACATTAAAGTAACAGGTCGCCAGACACACGGTGCAGCGCCCTGGAATGGAGTTGACCCTATTGTTGTATCTGCACAGATAATTAATTCTTTGCAAACTATTGTGAGCCGTCAGTTGGAGTTGACAAATGCTGCGGCCGTTGTCACGATTGGTAAAATTACGGGAGGTCTACGCAACAACATCATTCCGGAAACGGTAGAGATGGCCGGTACCATTCGCACACTCGACAATAAAATGCAGGATCAAGTGCATGAAAAAATTAAAAGCATTGCCGAGAACACTGCAAAGGGAATGGGCGCAAAAGCAGAAGTAGAAATTATCAGAGGCTACCCTGTAACTTATAATGATGTGCCATTGACTTCGTGGGCAGTGCCAACACAGGAACGCGTGGCAGGTAAGGATCATGTAAAGCTAATTCAGGCAGTAACAGGTGCCGAAGACTTTTCATTCTTTGCACAAAAGGTGCCCGGATTTTTCTTTTTCGTAGGCGGTATGCCACTGGATGCTGATCCGGCAAAAACCTCTGCACACCATACACCGGATTTTTACATTGATGAAAGCGGTATGTTGACTGGCTTGAAGGCTATGCTCAACCTGACGGTAGAATATTTGAATAAGAAGTAAGCATCAATTTATTCGAAATAAAAAGAGGTCGCTCACAAGCGACCTCTTTTTGTTTTAGGGTGAAGAGAGAAATTAAACGCTTCTCCACTTAATGCCGCAGCCAATTGCTTTGGTCTTTGACGTAGTCACTTTTTTCCCAGCCAGTAATTCATCCACAGCGGTTTCCACATATTTTTTAGTTACGGCTTCTGCTTTACGAGCGCTGTCATCAATGGCACCGATGTAGGCCACCTTCAAATCTTTGGTAAGGACAAACACATGAGGCGTATTGGTAGCGCCAAATGCCTTGGCTACAGTTTGAGACTCATCTACTAAATAAGGAAAGTCATATCCTTTTGCTTTAGCGACACGTACCATTTCCTCGAACGAGTCACCAGAAGATTTGGAAGCATCATTGGCGTTAATCGCAACCACCGGATAACCAACCGAAGCATATTTTTTATTCAACGCGATGATGCGCTCGTTGTATGCTTTTGAATAGGGGCACGTGTTGCAATCGAAGATAACAATAAATCCTTTCGCGTTTTTAAAATCGCCTAAGGATACCATTTTGCCGTCTACATTTTTTAGTTTGAAATCAGCGGCTGTATCACCCACTTCGTACCCTTCCTTGATGGGAGCACCCGCCCACAACACCGCCATGATCAATGATAAAAACAGAGCTTTCATAATATTAAAATTTAGTTGTTTACTTTTTTAATTAATTCTTCTAATTGGCCTTCTGCAAGTTCACCCTGAACCAGTTCGCGCTTTTTGGTTTTTGTATTGATCACCAATGTGGCTGGGAGTGCGCCCGACCAACGTTTATCAATTTTGTCAATCCACGCGTTGGGGTCATTTTCGGTTAGAAACAGAATTTTAGCTTGCAGCTTTTTTCGATTCTGAAAGCGCACTACTTTTTCAATATCAGGATCTAAATCATAGTCCATGCTTACTAACAGAACTTGAGCATTGGGGTTTTCGCGATGAAGCTTTTCCAGTAATGGCAGCTCTTTAATGCAAGGAGCGCACCAGGTGGCCCAAAAGTTAATCACGAGCACCTTGTCGTTTGGAGCTTGCAGAATTTTTTGAAAGTCTGCGAGCGTAACAGACTCAATTTCCTGACTGAAAAGCGGGAAAGAGATCGAACAAAAGATCAGAATCAGGAATCGTTTCATAGGTAAATTGTGAACACAAAATTAATGCGAAAAAGCATCTGTAAGGTGTATGTTTTATAAATGGAAGTATTGAACACGGCAGCGCTATAAAAGCAAGGAATTCAGGCAAAAAAGTAGTCCACAAAAAGGACCAGTTATCCACATTACCCGAGTATTATGTCATAAATCACTGAATAACAGTAACTTAAATCGATTTTGATTAATCACTTCTTTGTGGACAACTACAAAGGAGAAATAAATGAGAGTCTCGTAAATAGATGATTTTCAGTAGTATAGAAAAAGCTGTGCCGCCTTTTGAGCATGTAACATTTTGGATTACTCTGGATATGCGAGCGACACTGTGGATAAGTGTCTGGAAAACTTAGGCGGTACGCAGTAAAACGGATTGCTCTTCTACCGGATTTTTTACCTCAATGATCTTTGTGCGAATCTGCCCGAGCCAATCCAGATAATCGCGATACAGAATGCAGTCATTCATGAGGGCATCTGTTTTCAGAATTTTAATTATTTTTTCGCGATCGAATGAATTCCAAATGGCTGATTTTTGATCTTCGGGGAGAGATGAGATGCGGACAAACTCAATCCCTTTGTAAATTTCAGACGTAGCTCTCATAAGTTGTGTGACAGTGGATAGCCATTAGACTAACTTGGTAACCCTTCGTTTAGTGCAAAGTTAAATAAACAAGTAAGTTTGTTTGGCCTTTGGGCATTAATTAATCGCAATGCAAAGATTATCTTCGTTCACCATCATTTTCGTTTTCGCATGTACCTATTCATCTTGTCAAAAAAAACAACCATTCACCACCCCGGTGAGTTCATTCACCGAAACGGATTCGTTTAAAACATATTGGTATAGTGGTTTGGCAGAAATAAACTCCTACCAACTTTCACAATCGCGCTATGGCGAAACGCGGGAAGGTAACTCGGTGCTCATTTTTGTGACAGAAGATTTTTCAGAAAAAAAGCACGTGAAATTAGATGATCAACCCACAGGCGATGATCAAAAGATTTTAGTCATGAAAATGAACTTCACAAAAAATTTTGTCACAGGCATTTATCCCTATTCGATGATGCTCTCGGCATTCACACCCATCCAAATAAATCAATATCCGGCTACACTCAAATTAAGCATGTCTTCGCAAGAGTGGTGCGGACACGTTTTCACGCAACTCAACTGGCGTAACAAAAAATACACTATACAATCTAACTCGTATTTTGAAAGAGAAGGGGATGTGCAAACAACGGTGCCTGCCGTTCTGTTGGAAGATGAATTGTGGAATCGGATAAGGCTGGGGCCCGATGCGTTGCCTACCGGAAAGGTGCTGTTGCTACCCGGGTTATTTTACACGCGATTGCTTCACACGCAGCTATCTCCACAAGATGCCACTATTTCAAAAAAAGAAATTGACGGTGGCTGGGTTTATAGCATTCAATTCGAGGGTGACAATAGAACATTGGCGATTACATTTGAAAAAACATTTCCGCACAAAATCCTCGGTTGGGAAGAACATTTTATGGAGCGCGGCAAACCAGTGGTTACAAAGGCGGTGTTGCAAAAAACCTTGCGTCTGGATTATTGGGCAAAAATCAAAAACGAATTTAACTATTTACGCGATTCACTAGGACTTCAACGATAAACGATATGCTTTCCAATCAACGCTCTAAATTTTCATTGCCCAATAGTGGCACGTATCTCAATGGTGCCTACATGAGCCCACTATTGAAATCAGTAGAGAAAGCCGGGTTGAAAGGAATGTTGCGCAAGCGGAATCCTTTTTCCATAACACCCACCGATTTTTTTACGGAAACAGAAAAATTGAGAACAGAATATGCGCGGTTGATCAATGTGAAGGAAAGTAATCGCATTGTTATCATTCCTTCTGTTTCCTATGGTATCGCCACTGTGGCCAAGAATCTGAATCTTTCGGCAGGTGATAATGTGATCGTAGCGGCCGAACAATTTCCGAGCAACTATTATTCCTGGAGTGAATTGGTTCACGAGAGAGGCGCTGAGTTAAAAGTCGTTTCTTCCATTCAGGGAGCGGGCCGTGGAAAAATTTGGAACGAAAGAATACTTGAAAGCATTAATTCGAAAACGAAATTGGTAGCACTGGGTCATGTGCACTGGGCAGATGGAACATTATTTCAATTAACCGAAATCAGAAAAAGAACCCGCGATGTAGGTGCGTTGTTGGTGATTGATGGAACGCAGTCTGTTGGAGCTCTGCCTTTTGATGTACAAAAAATTCAACCGGATGCGTTGATTTGCGCAGGCTACAAATGGCTGATGGGCCCTTACTCCATCGGCCTCGCTTACTACGGTGATTTTTTTGATAACGGCAAGCCACTCGAAGAAAATTGGATCAACCGGAAGGATAGTGAAAACTTTGCCGGGTTGGTTAATTATCAGAACGATTATCAACCGTCTGCTTTACGCTATGAGGTTGGAGAGCACAGCAATTTTATTGCAGTACCCATGCTATTAGCAGCCATCCAACAAATCAATCAATGGAAGCCATCCAATATTCAGGCGTATTGTGAAAAAATTTCCAGAAAGGCATTGGCTCAATTGACGGATGCCGGATTTTGGATAGAAGATCCAAAATTTCGTGGGCATCATTTGTTTGGCATACGCTTGCCCGAAAACATCAATCGCGATAAAGTAGTAGAGTCATTAAAGAAGAATAAGATTAGCGTATCGTTTCGCGGAGATGCGATTCGTGTGGCGCCTCATGTTTACAATTCAGAAACAGAGATGAACAAATTAGCTTCGGTATTGAAGAAGATATAATTACCAACTTCCAGAACTTCCTCCACCGCCAAAGCTGCCACCGCCCCCGGAAAAACTGCTGGAAGAACTTGAAGAACCGGAGGAAGAACTTGACCAGCTACTTCCACCTGATGACCAGCCGCTGCCACTACCCGAGCTGCCACCATCACCCGGGGATTCCCACTTCATTAGTTTTTTTCCGCTTCTTACAATCCATAATCGCAATAACGGATATACAATTAAGAACCCTCCAAAAATCCACCAGGAAAAAAGAAGGCCCTGAAACACAGCGTAGAAGGGGGTGAGAAAAGCGTACAACACCCAGGTCATTGCGCCTTCAGAGAATAATCCAACACCGGCAAATATCCCCAAGAATAAAAAGATAACACCCGCAATAACCCATTTGATCGTGGGGTCCAAATCATCAAAATCGTTGGACGCATCCTCCGAAAAGTATTCACCCTGAATGCCTTCTTTAATAGAGACAATTGCTGCCAGAACACCCGCGTCATAATCTCCGCGCCTGAACTCCGGAGCCATATCATTTCGGATAATGCGATTGCTCATCGCATCGGTAAGAACACCTTCTAAACCTTGACCTACTTCAATTCGCATTTTGTGGTCGTCAACCGCAATTAAAAGAAGAACGCCATTGTCATTTTTTTTCGAACCCAGTTTCCATTTTTCTACCACGCGTATAGAATAATCTTCCAGTACGTCACCATCCAATGATTGAACGATCAGGATAGCTACCTGATTGGTTGTTGAATCTTCATACAACGCTAATTCTTTTTCCAGCAGATCAACGGTTTCAGCTTTAAGTACGTGGGCTTCATCGTGCACGCGCTGTCCCCATAATTCAGGCACCGCCTTTTGCCCGAAGGAAACAAAAGTGCAGAGAATGAAACTCGTGGTGATGAAGAGGAATTTCTGTAAAGAAGCAACGGATGTTTGCACCGATGTAGAAGTTAAAGATTAAAATTTAGTTTACCATGAGTCGCTGGAGCCACCTCCGCCAAAGCTACCACCCCCACCATAATCTGAACCGCTATCCCATGAGCTGGAGCTTCCGCCAAAGCCACCGCCCAGCAGAGGGCCCGCAGCCCAGTATCCACCACCGCCACCCCCTTTTCTTCGGAACATGATCACGATGATAACTATGATAATGATGATGGTTGTTAATGGCGACTTGCCTCCGCGCTTGCGCCTCACCGGACCATCGCCTTTGTAAGTTCCCTTAATGGCCTGAATGATTGCCATGGTTCCGGCAGCTACTCCCGCATCGTAATTTCCCTGACGAAACTGAGGCGCTACTTCATTGCGGTTGATGCGACTGGAAAGAGCGTCTGTCAAAACACCTTCCAAACCTTGACCCACTTCAATGCGCATTTTGCGCTCCTGAATGGCTATGATAAAAATTACACCATTGTCATTTTCTTTACTGCCAGCTTTCCAGGCTTCGGCCACACGGATACCAAATCCATCAATATCTTCACCTTCTAAACTAGGTACGATTAAAATCGCAATCTGATTAGAAGTAGAATCTCTTTCGGCTTTGAGAACTTGTTCGAGTTGGGCAACCGTAGAGGGAGACAAAACATTGGCCTCATCATGAACCCATCGGCCCTCGTGCGGAGGCACCTTGATTTGAGCGAAGGTAAATGAGGTTACCAACAGGTAAAAAGCAAGCAATGAAAATAGAAAGGAGAGACGCATGGAGATCACAGATGTGGTGTAGAATAATTCCGGTTATTCAATTCGCAAGTCATCGCGCAATTCATTCACATCATCTACGGTTTTTAGAAACCCTTTTTCCAATAGAATATCACCGCATCGCAAAATGGCAGCTTCGATGCCATCGGTTACTTTGCCCATGCGAATATTTTCTGTGATGCTTCGCACCATTTTATCCCACTCTTTTTGATCTACCACTTTGCTGATGCCGCGATCGGCCATTACGATCACCTCACGTTCAAAAAAAGAAACGAAGATCATAATGCCGGTGCGATGGCGTGTGTTGAATACCTCCTCTTCCAAGAAAGCATTTTCAGCGCGTTTACGGGTAGCCTGATCTAATAAACGCTGGCTTACTAAAAACCGCTTGACAGGGTTGATGAAATGAGCTGCCAACGATCCGAGCAGACCAAATAAAGTGACAGTAAGAAAAATGAAGAGTGGGTCGTAGATGGCCAATGAGGGGATATAGCGATCAAAAATAATGATCACTAAAAAGCAAATTCCAGCCAAGGCGAGAAACCCCCGGTAGGAAGCCAAAGAGTATTGTCCGCTTTTTTCAACAAAGACAGGTACAATCTCACCTGAAATTTTACTTTCTGCCTGATGGACAGCCGTTTTGATCCGATCTAGGTCGGCTTTGCTAAATCTACGTTGAATCGACATAATGCCTAAAAGTTAAATGAGCAGCACCCGACTGCAGGGTAAAGTTAATCAAATACGATTAGCCTGCGATGCGGATTACTTCATTTGTTTGGTGTGGAAAACAACGGAGGGCTAGCCCAAATTGAAGGATTTTTATGTTTTAACTAGAAGATCGTGATTGCTAATGTAGTTATCCTTGAAGCGATAAGATTCCTCTCTCTTTGGCCTCTAATACTGTAGATCCCATCAAATATTCATCTACTGCGCGCGCAGATTCTCTGCCTTCACTAATAGCCCACACTACCAATGATTGTCCTCTTCGACTATCACCGGCTGCAAAAATAGATTCAACAGAAGTTTGATAGCGCTGGCATTTTACATTTCCACGCTCGTCATAATCTACACCTAGTTGATCGAGCAGCCCCGTGTGTTGCGGATGCAAGAAGCCCATGGCGAGCAATGTTAATTCGCAAGGAAGCACTTTTTCTGTTCCGGGAATCTCAACAAAAGAAGGCGGCTTTCCCGGTCCGGCACTTTTCACTTCTACTTCCGCAATTTTTAGTCCGGTCAGATTTCCGTCTTCATCACCCACAAATTCTTTGGAAACAATTGACCACTTTCTTTCGCAACCTTCTTCGTGCGAAGTAGAGGTGCGTAAAATCATCGGCCAGCTAGGCCAAGGCATCGTGGCAGTTCGCTCTTTGGGTGGCTTCGATAAAATTTCAATTTGTGTAACCGATTTGGCATGATGGCGATTGCTCGTGCCCACACAATCCGATCCGGTATCTCCACCACCAATCACTATTACATTTTTATGGGTAGCCCAAATTTCTTCACTTTCAATTTTTTTCCCACCCACCCTGCGATTTTGTTGCGTTAGAAAATCCATCGCAAAGTGTACGCCTTTTAATTCCCTTCCGGGGATGGATAGGTCACGGGGAATAGTTGACCCGATACACAATACAATCGCATCAAATTCATCTTTGAGTTGTTCGATGGAAACCGTTTCACCCACAGTTGCACTTAATTGAAAGCGGATCCCTTCTTCCTTCATTAGGTCAATGCGTCTGTCAAGTACTTGTTTATCTAATTTAAAATCCGGAATGCCATAACGCAATAAACCACCAACTTCATCGGCACGCTCAAACACCGTTACAAAGTGGCCGGCATAATTTAATTGAGCGGCAGCCGCTAAGCCGGAGGGTCCCGATCCGATCACCGCTACTTTCTTTTGAGTTCGTGCTGCTGGCACGCGAGGTTTTGCATAACCTTCCTCAAACGCCTTTTCGATGATCATCTTCTCGATGTACTCGATCGTAACAGGCGGCTTGTTAATACCCAGCACGCACGAAGCTTCGCAAGGTGCGGGGCAAATTCTTCCGGTGAACTCCGGAAAATTATTAGTGGAGACTAAAATTTCATACGCCAACTTCCAGTTGCTTTGATACACGGCATCATTAAACTCGGGAATAATATTTCCCAATGGACAACCGGAATGGCAAAACGGAGTTCCACAATCCATGCAGCGTGAAGCTTGCTTGACACCAATGTTTGTATCGATAGCGGCATCTACCTCATTATAATCATTGATGCGTTCTTTTGGATCGCGCTTCTTCGGCAACTCTCTTTCAAATTCTAAAAATCCTGTTGGCTTTCCCATTTTCTTAAAAGTTGAAAGTAGCCAGTATGCAGTAGGCAGTTTTGCCTAGCGCCCCAGTCTACTTTGATTGTACGTTTTAATAAACACTAAACAACTTGAGCAATTGATCTTCTTTTTTCCAGCACCGCTTTATAATCGACTGGCATTACCTTCACAAATTGTTTGAAAGCCGTTTGCCAATAGCTGAGAATGTGTGCTGCTAGTTTACTTTGTGTAAATTCATGATGCGACAAAATCATTTTCTTCAGCAGTTGTTCATCTTCCGCTTCCAACGTATCCAGCATGACCATTTCCATATTGCAATTCTTAACGAACGTTTTGTTGACATCCCATACGTACGCAACACCTCCACTCATGCCCGCAGCAAAGTTTCTTCCGGTCTCTCCTAAGATGATAACGGTTCCACCGGTCATGTATTCACAGCCATGATCACCAACACCTTCTACTACTACATTCACACCGGAGTTCCGCACAGCAAAACGTTCACCGGCCATTCCGTTGATATAACTTTCACCTGAGGTAGCACCAAAGAATGCCACATTGCCCGCAATAATATTTTTGGCTGCATTGTAAGTCGATTTTTTGTTAGGATACAAAATCAGTTTTCCGCCTGACAAACCTTTACCAAAGTAGTCGTTTGCATCTCCTTCTAATTCAAAGGTGACACCACCGGTGGTAAAGGCACCGAAACTCTGCCCGGCTGTGCCCGTGAATTTGTAGTGAATCGTATCTTTTGGTAAACCCGGGCCTCCGTATAGTTTTGAAATTTCATTGGAGAGCATAGCACCAACTGCTCGATCTCGGTTGTTGATGACAAAACTATCTTTTACCGGCTCGACTTGCTGCAACGACTTTTGTGCAGTCGCAATTAACTGACGGTCGAGCACATGTTCTATTTCATGATCTTGTTCTTCTTGCTTGAACAAAGCAACATCTAAATTCATGGGCTCTTTGTAAAGCAATGGAGATAAGTCGAGATGTTTGTTTTTCCAATGCTCTTCATCTTCACTTAATTCTAACCGATCGGCTTGGCCCACCATTTCATTCACGGTTCTAAATCCAAGTTCGGCCATAATTTCGCGAAGCTCTTCAGCTAAGAACTCAAAGAGATTCACCACATATTCAGGCTTGCCCGTAAAGAGGGCACGAAGCTCTTTATTTTGGGTAGCAACACCTACTGGGCATGTATTCAAATGACACTT
>JAJTHV010000214.1 GCA_021300095.1 Flammeovirgaceae bacterium
AAAATGTAGTGCATATCTATTGTTTTGCCCTATAAAGATAAAAACATTAGATGTATTTTTACACAGCCTCAAAGCTACGTGCCACATCCATGGTCTGTGTCCTCACAGACCATTTTTTCTCTATCAATCAAACTTTCATGTTGACTTATTAATGAAGTATTCGATCTGTGAAGAAACTGAGAACGGGTTAAGTTGAAGTTTGTTTCGGTCTGTGAAGACACAGACCGAGGTGGTGGAAGAAAGCTACGTGCCACATCCATGGTCTGTGTCCCCAAAGACCATTTTTTCTCTATCAATCAAACTTTCATGTTGACTTATTTATGAAGTATTCGATCTGTGAAGAAACTGAGAACGGGTTAAGTTGAAGTGTTTCGGTCTGTGAAGACACAGACCGAGGTGGTGGAAGAAAGCTAGGTGCTACATCCATGGTCGGTGTCCCCACAGACCATTTTTTCTCTATCAATCAAACTTTCATGTTGACTTATTAACGAAGTATTCGGTCAGTGAAGAAACTGAGAAGGGGTTAAGTTGAAGTGTTTCGGTCTGTGAGGACACAGACCGAGGGTTGGGGTTTGGAGTTTGCGAATTTTAGACAGAAAGATGCACTTCCTGTTAGCAGAAACTACGTACTGGCGGGGCCAGGGATAGCAGCGAAAAGCACGCACCCCCGATACTCAATATCAAACTGGCGGGGGGCGGACTTGTAGCGAACAGCCCGGTGGCTTTGCGCAGCTTAGCCAGGCCCCCAAAATTTCAGTATCGGTTTTTGACAACTCATCCGGCTGCTTCCACAAGCGGGTAACTGCGATTCGAAAAGCTCGACAGATGCGCACACTTTTACCGTGTAATCGAGCAAAAAAGTTATGAAGATACTGGCAGCATTGATTTTGGTGAGTTCATGTGCATGGGCTCAAACAAAAGTTTCAGGTGTGGTGAAAGACGCGCAAGGCGAAGTGGTGATTGGCGCCAATGTGATGATCAAGGATTCTTATGACGGCACCAGCTCGGATGCGGAAGGAAAATTTTCTTTTAAGACGGAAGAAAAAGGTGCACACATTTTGGTCGTCACTTTCGTGGGATATAAGGCGTACTCAAATTCGATTGTGCTTGATGGCAAAGAAGTGGTGATGAACATTGTGTTGCAAGAAGAAGCTAATGTGTTAGATGGAGTTACGATTTCGGCTGGATCGTTTACGGCAGGTGAAGAGAAACGCAGAACGGTGCTGAAGCCGCTGGACATTGCGATGACAGCGGGAGCAACGGCTGACATTGCAGGTGCACTGAATACATTGCCCGGCACTCAAAAAGTAGGCGAAAGTGGTAGGTTGTTTGTGCGCGGTGGTGATGGTAATGAAACACGCACCTTCGTTGACGGCATGGTGGTGCTGGATGCATATGGTGCGGCTGCGCCCAACACGCCATCGCGTGGAAGATTTATGCCGTTTATGTTTAAAGGTACCAGCTTCAGCACGGGCGGCTACTCGGCTGAATTTGGTCAGGCGATTTCTTCGGCTTTGGTGTTGAATTCAAAGGACAAAGCGGAGTCGAATCAAACGGACATTGGTATTTTGTCTGTGGGTGCAGATGTGGCGCACACACAAGTTTGGAAACGCTCTTCGATTTCCGGAAAAATTCAGTACACCGATATTCGTCCGTACTTTGGGTTAATCGATCAGCGCATTGATTGGATCACACCACCACAAGCGTTGGAAGGAAGTGCGGCCTATCGCACGCAAGTGGGCAAGGAAGGGATGTTGAAATTGTATGGCAACTTCAATCGCTCTTCGATGCAACTGTATAACCACGACATTTTAGATCCCTCGAAAAAGCAGTCGTTTGACTTGACGAACACGTATCATTACGGCAATGCTTCATACCTGCAACCGCTGAATGAAAACTGGAATATTCGTGGTGGACTTTCGTACACGTATAACGAGAACGCTATTCTGCTGGATGGCAAACCAATTGGTGAACGCGAGAGCGGTACACACTCAAAAGTAGTGACGGAATATGCCGCCAACGATAATTTGGAATTGCGCATGGGTGGCGAGGTGATTCAACGAAACTATGAGGCGTATCAGCTAAATACGAATACGCAGGAAAGTCAGAAGGTATCCTTTCAGGAAATAATCACTTCGGGTTTTACGGAAGCACAAATGTTACTGCATACCAAATTCATAACAAAAGCAGGAGGTCGCTTTGAATACAACTCGCTTACGAATGCGGTGAGTGTGGATCCGCGGTTGTCGGTTGCATATAAGCCCGGCAAAAAAGGACAGTTTGCTTTTGCTTATGGAATGTTTCGGCAGTCGCCCAAAAATCAATTTGTGCGATTGAACCACGCGTTGCAATCGGAGAAGGCAGAGCATTTTATTTTGAACTATCAGGTGATTACAGATCGCAAGACGTTTCGGGTGGAAGCGTATTACAAGCGATACGATAATCTGGTGAAGTTCGTCAACGGAAACGCGAATAACCTGAACAATGCTGGCAATGGCTATGCGCGTGGTGTGGAACTTTTCTGGAGAGATAATGAGACCATTAAGAATGTTGATTATTGGCTGTCGTACTCATATCTGGACACCGAGCGCGATTATATCAACTATCCGGCTGCTGCAGTACCTACGTTTGCATCGAAGCATAATTTTTCAGCAGTATATAAGCACTTCATTTCAGCACTGAAAACACAGGTAGGTGCCACGTATAGTTACAGCAGCGGCAGACCGTTTACGAATCCGAATAACACACAGTTCAATTCGGATCGCACGCCAGATTATCATGACCTGAGTGTAAACTTTGCCTACCTGCCGAAGCCGAACTTGATCATTTATTTCTCGTGCACTAACCTGCTCAACAACGACAACATTTTTGGCTACCAATACAGCGACACGCCAGCGAATGACGGATTGTATAAGAGCAGAGCGATTCAACAGCCTGCTAATCAGTTTGTGTTTCTCGGAGTATTCATCACGCTTTCAAAAAATAAATCAGTCAATCAATTACCCAATCTCTAATCTTACTTCACTTAAAATTTTAACTACTATGAAAACAATCATTCTTTCCCTTTTCCTTTTGATTCAAATTTCTGTTTTGGCCAACGATGAGAAATACAAGGAACAGATGGCGAAGCAAATTCAAATTGTGTACAAGGCAGAAACCATTGAAGAGTTGCAGCCTGCAGTGAATACGCTCGATCGAATTGCCAATGCCGAAAAAACAAAATGGGAGCCTTACTACTACAGTGCGTTTGGTTCGTTGATGATGGCAACGCACTCTACTGAAGCAGCTAAGAAAGATGGCTATCTGGATGCGGCCATGGCAGCCATTGAAAATGCTAAAAAAATAAATGCGAACGAATCGGAGTTGATTGCGTTGGAAGGTTTTGTGTATATGATTCGGGTAACGGTTGATCCGGCTACACGCGGTCAGCAGTATTCTTCTCTGGCCTTTCAAACTTACAACAAGGCATTGAATATGAATCCGGAAAATCCGCGTGCGCTTTCTTTACTCGCACAAATGCAACTGGGTACGGCACGATTCTTTGGAGCTTCTACAGAGGAAGCGTGTGGCACCGCAAAAAAAGCGTTGGAGAAATTTGATACGTTTCAATCAGAAAACCCATTGGCACCGGTATGGGGGAAAGGTATGACACAAGGATTACTTAAAAATTGTAAGTAAATAGCAGTCATCATTTGTAGATCTGAATTATGAAATCGTAAGTGCATGAGACCCAGCATCATTAAATTTCTGAAAGAAAACAGCATCACTATCTTTTGGTTGGTGGTGGCAGGCTTTGTGATGAGTTGGTTTATTTGGCGCGACTGTTGTACGAAATTTGCAGCCTACTTGTGGATTGGGGCATTTACTTCATCGATGTGGATTGCCTTATGGATGGGGAATGCGTATCTCAGCCAGTCGCTCGACTACTTTTTTTCCTGGCACAACGAACCTGTAAAAAGACTGGTGGCGGGGTTGGTAGGAATGGTGGTTTATACTGTCAGCGCGGTATATGGATTGGTTTTCCTATATAGGTTTGCCTTCGGATTTAATGTTGGTAATCAATTGGATAGCACTTACTATTCAACCATCATCATCACACTGATCATCACTATGTTTATGACAGGGCGTTCTTTTCTATTAAACTGGAGGGAGTCAGCTGTAGATGCCGAACGACTGAAAAAAGAAAGCGTGGCTGCGCAATATGAAAGTCTGAAAAATCAAGTGAACCCGCATTTTCTTTTTAATAGTCTAAATGCACTCACTAACCTAGTGTATGAAGACCAGGACAAGGCAGCTAAATTTATCAAACAACTTTCGGAGGTGTATCGCTATGTGCTCGACACGCGGGATAAGGAATTAGTATCGCTTGCAGAAGAAGTGAAGTTTTTAGATTCGTATTTGTATCTGCAGCAAATCAGGTTTGGCGAAAAACTGAATTTGAAAGTGAGTCTTGAAAATGCAAAAGGGCAAGTGGCTCCACTGGCATTGCAGATGTTGATTGAAAATGCTATCAAACACAATGTGATTGCCGAAGATCAACCCCTTTACATCGAAGTCCGAATGGAGGGTCAGTACATTGCAGTAGAAAATAATCTGCAGAAAAAGAACATACCGGGCGAAGGCTCCAACGGGATTGGATTAGAAAATATTCAAAGGCGCTATGAATTTTTGAGTAATCAAAAAGTGATTGTGGAAAATACAGGCAATATGTTTCGTGTAAAATTGCCGGTAATTGTTTAAGTTGAAAACTTCCAAATGAAAATACTTCTCATTGAAGATGAACCTCAGGCAGCGCAGCGACTTGAAAAGTTAACCAAGTCGATTGTGCCGGATGCAACCATACTAGCCTCTATTGACTCTGTGAAAAAAGCCGTGAGCTGGCTCAACTCCCATTCTGCCCCTGATCTGATCTTAATGGATATTCAGTTGGCCGATGGAATCAGCTTTTCCATCTTCGATCAGTGCGAAGTCAAATCTCCTGTGATTTTTACCACCGCCTACGATGAATACGCCCTCAAGGCTTTTAAAGTGAATAGTATTGACTTTATCCTCAAGCCGGTAGATGAAGCCGACTTGCGCACCGCACTCAAAAAATACCAAACGCTGACCGCTCCGGCTCAAAGTAAGCTACTGGAAAGTATTGGTCAGGCGATGAGCATGCTCACCAAAAAATATAAAGAGCGTTTTATTGTAAAGGTGGGCGAACACCTGAAGTCTATCGAAACCAAAGAAATTCTTTTTTTCTTCAGTTTAGAGAAAACAACCTTTGCGCAAACATCGGATGGACGAAAACATATTCTTGATTTTACGCTCGATCAACTCGAAGACATGGTAAATCCTTCCGATTACTTTCGGATCAACCGCAAGTACATGATTCATTCCAAATCCATCTTGGACATGATCAGCTACACCAACAGCCGTTTAAAACTACGTTTGCAGGGTTCGGATGATACCGAAATAATAGTTGCTCGCGAACGCGTTCAGGAATTTAAAGAGTGGCTGGACCGTTGACTTCTGTCAGGAGGTACGTGCGCTTATCCAATTTTCAATTCGCTGGTATAAAAATGAACAAGCGGCATAACTTTTAGCCAAAACTTGCGTCTAGGGTGTAATTATCTACTATCCTATGCAACTGATTGGTCAAATCCATTCTGTGAAAAAAGTTCTTATCTCCTTGATTTTGTTGGGGATTACCTCCTTCGCGCAAGCGCAAACAATCTCCGCAAAAGTTATTGATAGCCTTAAGGTTGAACCCATCGCTTTCGCGAACATAGTTTTAGACGATGGCATTCGTGGAACTACCTCCGATATTGAGGGTAATTTTACGTTTCGTATTCCGGCAGGTTATTCGGGTATGATCACCATTTCGCACGTGAGCTATAAAAGAATCAAACTACCTCTCTCCTATTTCACAAGAAATAAAATCATCCGTCTCACTCCCAGCGTCACTATTTTAAGTGAAGTGGTTTTTAAAGCAGAGGAGAATCCGGCCTTTCGGATTATCCGGAATGCCGCAAAAAATAAAAAGCAGCACAATCCGGATAACTTAAATTCGTACCAATACAACTCGTACAATAAACTCATCATGAAAGGCAGCGAGCCCACAGCTGCTTTTAAAGATAAAGTGAGCAAGCTGAAAGAGAAACCCGACACGGCCAAACTATCTAAAAAAGACAAAGAGCTCCTGAGCTTCGACAGCATTACGGAAAAAATGCACTTTTTCATGAGTGAATCCGTCACGGAAAAAAAAGTGATGAACCCGGGTCGCTCGAAAGAAACGTTGATTGGATTTCGTGCTTCCGGATTTAAAAGTCCACTATTCGCCAACGTAGCTACCGACTACCAACCGTTCTCTTTTTACAGCGATAATATTTCATTGCTTGGAAAAGATTTTCTGAATCCAATCAGCAAAAATTCAGAAGAACGATACGATTTTTATCTGACCGATACTACTTATCTGGATCAAGACACTGTTTACATTATCCAATTTGAACCACGCAAAGGAAAGCTAATCACCGGCTTGAAAGGAATGGTTTCCATCAGCACCGATGGATATGCTATCAAAAATATTATTGCAGGCACGGCTGATACATTGGCTCTCACAAAAATTCGTATTCAACAGAATTATGAAAAAGTAAATGGCAAGTGGTTTCCGGTACAACTCAATACCGACATCGACTTTGAAGAGTTTAAAATATTCGACAGTCACTTGATGGTGCAACATCGCAGCTTTATTCGCGATGTTCAAATCAATCCGGCATTGAAAAAATCTTCATTTGGCGACATCAAGGTTGATCTCACCTTGCCTAAACCCGAATTGAATAATGAAATGTTGTCTAAATTCCGCACAAGCCCACTCGATTCAAAAGAAGGCCAGACCTACATCACAATTGATTCTGTCATGCGGAAATTCAGCTGGCTGGATAAAGGATTGGAAGCCTTTGCTACACAAGCGTGGCCGCTAGGTCCTTTCGAAATTGACCTTACCAAAATTGCACGCATCAATAGTTTTGAAGGCTTTCGATTGGGAGCAGGTCTCTACACCAGCAACCGCTTTTCAAAATGGCTACGCATTGGTGGTTACGCAGCCTATGGCTTTAAAGACGAGCGCTGGAAGTACGGTGGCGAAATGCGCTTCAACATAAATGCCAACAGAGATTTTCATTTAACCTTATCGTATGCCAATGATATCTACGAAACTGGATACGGACATGAAGGGCAAAATAAAAATCTGATCGCCACGAACGAAAGTATCCGCAAGTTTTTGAGTTCGCAATATGATCGAACAGAAACGTATAAAGGCGAATTGGGCTATCGCGTCATGCCACGGATTCACGCCACAGCCTTTGCTAGTAAAAACCAAATTTCTCCTGCCTATAATTATCAATTGCTATTCAACAACGAACCACTCTCCTCTTTTTCAATTGCCGAAACAGGAGTGTCTTTTCGCTACTCTACCAGCGAAAACTACATGCAATTGGCCGGGAAGAAAATATTTCTGGGACGAGAGTGGCCTTTGATTTCGTTCACCTACACCAAAGCGGTTGATCTGTTCAATGCTCAAAAATTTAATTACAGTAAATACGATCTATCGGCTCGCTTTCAGTTTAAGCATCGCCCCAAAGGCAAAACACGCCTGGCCATTCATGCTGGCTGGGTAGATGGATTAGCTCCTTATGGTAGATTGTACAACGGCCGTGGTGCACAGCAGGTGGAAGGAATTTTTGTGGATGAGTTTTTTCAAACGATGAAACTGTATGAGTTTACTGCATCACGTTATGCCAGCATCTTTTTAAATCACAACTTTGGCAATGTGTTTTTTGATACACGTTACAGCAAACCCGAATTGGTAATTTATCAACATGCAGGTATTGGCGACTTGGAAAACAGAAACAGCCACGTCAGCACCACGCTAGAATTTAAACCATTCGATAAAGGCTTCATCGAATCCGGACTGGGGTTTAATAACCTGATCCGATGGAAGTATTCGAACGTAGCCTATTATGGGTTAGGAGGAGCTGTTTTCTATCGTTATGGTGAATACCAGTTGGCAAAAACGTCCGACAACTTATTTTATCGAATCACCTTCAACATCGGGTTCTGAGAAAAGCGATTGATCGTGAACTATTAAAGACGTAACTTTTCTAATTCAAACTTTAACTCATCACACAAATCCATAACCATGCAGCTTATCATTCAAAATCTGAGCAAAACCTACGCCAATGGCGTGCAGGCGTTAAAAGATGTAACTCTTACTATTAATCAGGGCATGTTCGGACTCCTTGGCCCCAATGGTGCCGGCAAATCCTCACTGATGCGCACCATCTCTACTCTGCAAGAGGCCGATAGTGGTTCGATTATGTTGGGAGAAATTAATGTGTTGACGCAAAAAGAAGAGGTTCGGAAAATTTTGGGATACCTTCCGCAAGAGTTTGGCGTGTATCCAAAAATTGATGCCGTCACCTTGCTCGATCATCTTGCCGTACTGAAAGGAATCAGTAATAAAGGCGAACGCAAAGCACTGGTAGAAGCACTTTTGAACAAAACGAATTTGTGGCAAGCCCGTAATAAAAATTTAGGTGGTTATTCCGGAGGTATGAAACAGCGCTTCGGTATAGCGCAGGCGCTCATTGCCAACCCCAAACTAATTATTGTAGATGAGCCCACTGCCGGATTAGATCCTGCGGAACGTAATCGCTTTTTAAACTTGCTCTCCGAAATCGGAGAAAACACGATTGTTATTTTATCTACTCACATTGTTGAAGATGTAAAAGAACTTTGCACCGATATGGCCATTATTAACAAAGGTGAGGTGCTTTATAAGGGAAGCCCGCTAGATGCCATTGCAGAATTGCAAGGAAAAGTTTGGAGCAAACGCATTTCAAAAGCGGAATTGGAAGACTATCGAAAAAATTTCAACATGATTTCAGAGAGGCTTATCGCAGGTCGTCCCGAAATCACCGTACTAAGTGATTCGCAACCCGATTCCACTTTTGAAAAAATTCAAGCTGACCTCGAAAACGTTTATTTCTCCCATGTTTTCGGTGCGACTGAGAAAGTAGTAGCCTAACCCATTACAACTATGTTAAAAGAAATATTCTTATTTGAACTTAGTTATCGCAAGAAAAGAGCTGCTAACTATATCTATTTTGCCATTATCTTTTTGCTTGCCTTTGGGGTTGTGGCAAGTCCAATTGTAAGTGTAAGTGGTGCATCGGGTCAGATTAAAGCCAATTCACCATTCGCTATTGCCAACATTACCAATGCGCTGATTTTTTCTTTCATGATGATCACCTCCGCTATCATGGGAGTTGCAGTTGTACGGGATTTTGATCATAACATGGAAGCGTTACTCTTTAGTACTCCCATGAAAAAGATACACTATCTTCTGGGGCGCTTTGGAGGTTCTTTTGTGGTTTTACTTCTGATCTTCAGTGGTATTTGGTTAGGCTTGATGACGGGATTTGCGGTTGGAAAATATGTGCCGTGGGAGGTAGACTGGAAAACAAAAGAAATACTTCCTTTCAATGCATGGTCTTACTTTCAGCCATTTTTATTCTACGGAGT
>JAJTHV010000064.1 GCA_021300095.1 Flammeovirgaceae bacterium
ATAGTTGGAATTTTTGTTGATCATCGTTACCGGATTCGTGCCCGAATACGAGAAACGGACTGAATCGCTGTACCAAATATTCAAAAACTTCCACTTCACTTTCACTTTCGTTAATAAGCTGCCACTAAAGGACAACTGCGTAAGCTGATAGGTATTTCCCTCGCCATTCGTGTGACGGATGGAGGTCGAGTCGGGGTAATAGCTGTATGTTAGTGTGATAAGATCTGTGCCGGTAATCTTCTGTATCTTATCGTTGGCGTACGAAAAGCTGTATTCCTCATACGAGCTCAACAAAATAGACTTTACCCGGTACTTTTGAGGTGACAAATCGGGGCCGCACGCGGAAACCCACAGCAAGCATGCAATTAGAATAATCAGGCGGGAAGTCATCTGCTCGTTATCACCTCAAATATAAGGCCGTTTAACGAATAAATGCGAAATTGTAGATAAAGGTGAACCTGTGCTTAAACCTTAGACGGAGACAATTGTCTAAATTGCGATTTCCTAAACAATGCCCTTTGGACGATAAAGAGTTGCTACAAAAAATCCGCCATGCGGATACCCGTAGTTACGGCTTCAATCTTTTGGTTCGACAGTACCAACAAAGGGTCTATTGGCATGTGCGCAAAATGGTGATCGACCACGATGATGCCGATGATCTGACACAGGAGATCTTTATTAAAATCCACAAATACATCGACAACTTCCGTGAAGATGCACAGCTCTTCACCTGGATTTATCGGATTGCCACCAATGAGTGCCTCAGCTTTCTGAACAAGAAAAAAAGGCGCTTTTTCCTTCCCATTGAAGACGTAGGTCAACAGTTGGAAGCCAAGGTCGATGCCAGTCCTGATATGGATGGGGATGCCATTCAAAAAAAACTACAGAAAGCCATCTTGAAGCTTCCCGATAAACAACGTCTGGTTTTCAACATGAAGTATTTCGATGATCTGCCCTATGAAACGATCTCTGAAATTACGGATACCAGTGTAGGAGCACTCAAAGCCAGTTATCACCATGCAGTAAAAAAAATTGAAGAATATTTAGAGGAGTGATTAAACTTAGATACCAAAAATTGATCTTAGAACCAGATTTAACAACGTGAAAAAGCTAGAAGACATACCCAAAGCACAGCCCTTCCAAGTACCTGACAACTACTTCGAAGATCTCCCGATGCGGATTCAGGCCCGGATTCAAGAACCGGAGCGGAAATCAGTGTGGGCGGGCGAATGGGGTCTTGCTTTAAAACTGGCGATACCCGTATTGGTAATCGGAATAGGCGCGGTCATTTTTTGGCCCAGTGCAAAAACAGATTCCGATCCGCTGGCCAATCTGGACTCTGTTCCTACCAGCGAATTACTCGCTTATCTGGAATCAGATGAAATATCCACCGAAGAGATTCTGGAAAACGGAAGCTTTACGACAACATCATTTAGTGATGTAGATCCTACATCAACAATTGAAGACAAAGACATGAACGAATTTATTCAACAATACGATTTTAACTTCTAAGCTTATGAAACGGCTATTAACTACGATTCTAATCTGCGTTTCCCTGATAGGTGTCTCTGCACAAGACAATCCTACAGAGAAGCAAGACCCTAAAACTTTGGAAGTCATTAATCGGACACGCATTGCATTAATCTCTGAAAAGTTAAAACTCACTCCGGAGCAAGCCGAAAAATTCTGGCCCATCTACCGCGAGTTTACGGAGCACCGCATGGAATTGCGCAAGCAACTGCGCGAGGCGGAGCGCACGCAAGATCCGGCCAAACCAAAGCCGGAACGCGATCAAGAATTGATTAAGCTGGCACTGCAACTGAAACAGCAAAATGTGGACTTAGAGAAAAATTATTCTGAACGCCTCCTCAAAGTGATTTCAGCGCAGCAATTGCTTACTTTGCCAAAAGCGGAAGAAGAATTTAGAAGGATGCTGCTACAGCGCCTGCAAGAGCGAGAGGATTTAAGAGAAATGCGCAGAGAGAACCGGGAAAATCTTCGTCAAAAATTAGAACAACGAACCAGGGAAAAGAATAATTGATGCATTTTTCGAAGAAAGTAAGTTTCGTCATCCTGTTCATCGGGATGACGATTCCTGTTTTAGTGAAGTCACAAGAAAAGAATGCAGCGCGGCCGGCAGCGCCTGCCGACAGTACGTTTTCCATTGATAAACTTGACTCTATTTTCAGCTATTCCGATTCGCTCTCCATCTTCAACATGATCGACAGCCTGCTGAAATCGCAAGTGGAAGTCAGCTCTTCCATGGTGATCCGTGCCGGTTTCAACAGCAATATTATTTCCGCGGGTCGATCCATCGGTGTCAATCAATACGGTGCCACCGCAGGTGCATCCTACTATCATAAATCGGGCTTGTTTGCCGATGTAAGCATGTATTGGAGTGAAGCGTATAGCCCCAGCCTATACCTGACAACCGTATCGGCCGGCTATCTGAAAAATTTCCATGAGAACTACACGGCCATGGTCTCGTACGACCGCCTGATTTACAATAACCAGGATATTAATGTAGAAAACCCGCTGACCAATATGCTGGGGGTTTCCAATTTTGTGGATATCAAACCGGTGACACTGCGTTTGGATTATTCCTTTTACTTCGGTCAACAAACTGCCCACCGAATCACTCCGGGCATATCCATCGGCTTGCGCAAATACAAATTTCTGGGGCTGGATCGAATCTCCTTCACTCCTACTTACCAAATGCTGTTTGGCAACGCCACCATCACCAGCATTCAACTGGCGCAGCGCAACAGCGTGGTTCTGGGTCGAAAATTGCCCATCATTCAACAAACCGACTCCAATGAATTTGGGCTCATGAATCATGCGCTTGCCTTGCCCCTGCGCCTTTCCAAAAAGAACTGGTCGTTTACGTTTTCCTATTCCTATAACTGGCCCGTGGCACTTCCAAAAGAAGAGAGCACATTACCTCAAAACAGTTTCACCTCGCTCACGCTCTCCCGTATGATCAACTTTAAACCCCGTTGATGCGGAAGGTACTTGGTCGGTCGGCATCTTTTCAATACTTTGCCTGCTGACCACGCGAATTCAATGAATGAAATCGGCTGTTGGTTAGGAACTTTAAACCCGACTTTATGAAGCCACTTTTTGTCATTTTATTTTCTTGCTTCTGCACCACTCTTTTGGCTCAGCGCGATTACTGGCAACAGCGCGTGGACTACACGATGGATATCCAATTCAATAGCACCAACCATCGCTTTACAGGAACCCAAAAACTAGTCTATACCAACAACTCTCCCGACACACTCGCGAAGGTCTACTACCATCTTTATTTCAATGCCTTTCAACCGGGAAGTATGATGGACGTGCGTTCACGCAATTTACCCGATCCGGACAGACGTGTGATGGATCGCATCTCAAAGCTCAAGGAGGATGAAATTGGTTATCAGCATGTTGTATCGTTGAAGCAAGATGGAAAGGATGTCTCCTACAAAGTGAATGGCACCGTGTTGGAAGTAACATTGGCCAAACCGATTCTACCGAAAACGAAGGCTACATTCGATCTGCAATTCGAAGCGCAGGTTCCTGTTCAGATACGCAGAAGCGGCCGGAACAACCGCGAGGGCATATCCTACTCCATGACTCAGTGGTATCCTAAAATGGCCGA
>JAJTHV010000019.1 GCA_021300095.1 Flammeovirgaceae bacterium
GTAATTGATTTTTCTCTTCGGCAGGTTGCTCAGGTATTTCCTCTGTTTTGTTTTTCTTTTCATGTGACTCCTTGTTTACGGCAATTGCGTAGGATGTTTTGTTGATTTTTACAAACTTCATATTGAACGGAACAAGCAACGTTTCGAGTACTTTCTCCAGGTTCTTATCTAGTTTCACTTCATCTGATACCACCTTTTCAGATACCAAATCCGACTCATAAATAAAGGCAACGTGATAATGCTGCTGAAGTTTGTCCAGTATTTCTTGCAGCGAGGTTTGCTCTTTTCGATTTGCGCCAGCAGGATTTAATTTAGCCAAAGGTTGGCTTTGCGCCACTCCTATTTGGGTACTCGTGCTGAGTACAATCAACAGAAACCAAAACAATACTTTTCGATGAATCGTAAAATTTTTAATCATAGGTATATTGATTTAGCACTTAGTTGAAGAGTAATTTATTTCCGTCTTTCGTGATTTGTATCTGAAGAGATTCCCGCAAGGCAATGAGAATATCTTCTACTTTACCAGACTGAAGTTCTCCGGATAATTTTCTGTTTTGCAAAGCCTTGTTTTTAAACTCTACTTTATAGCCATGTGTGTCTTCCAAAAACTTTGCTACTTCCGACAAAGGCGTTTGATCGAAATACATTTTTTTCATTTTCCAGGAAGAATACCGTGTAGGGTTTACTTCCTTCTTGGTCAAAACTTGTTTTTCAAGTGTTACTAGCTGATTGGGCTGGAGAGTTACGGTATCCGGTACACCGGCCTGCTTCATATTCATTTGAACTTTCCCCTGCTCGAGCATGACTTCAGTTTTGCCCCGTCTGATTTTTACATTAAAGCGAGTACCGAGCACTTGTACATTTACTGTATTAGTGACATGTACAATAAACTTTTGATGATTTTGCGTATGCTTAACATCAAAAAAGCCCTCTCCATTTATCCAAATCTCACGATTCTCATCAGCGCTCCAGGACTCTTGATAACGCACGGAAGAGTTACCATTTAGAATGACGGTTGATCCATCGGGCAACTCTACATTCCGCTGCTGACTGTACTCTGCACGTATCTCTTTAAACTGCACCGGGTTATACACTATCCAGAATGCAAGTGCCCCAACGAGCAGGGTAGCTGCAATCCGCATAGGCCATGAAATTTGTTGCAAAAATGGAGACCGCTTTCCGGGTTGTTTTTCGATAGAAGAAAAGATTCTCTTTTGCATCGATATCCTGATTCTTTCCTTATCCATTTCAGGCAGCGAGTTAAATAAGGTATCATCCTTACTTGCCCAGTCCCAAAAATCTTCTAACTCCTTTCGTTCTTCAGGAGAAATTTCGTCTGAATTCCATTTTTTGATGAGATACGCTATTCTTTTCTGTTCCATTTTAGGATGGTTAGGCCCTGTTTTACTTTCGAGGGAAGTAACAGTAAGAAGGTTGAATCGCGCAAAACCCTAATCCGTTTGAAAAATATTTTTTTCGAATTCGATTGCAGATTGTTAAATTTATTGATTCTTAGCGTTTTAGGCGGCTATTTGCCTCCGTCAAATTAAGAAGTATGACTTCAGAAGCCTGGGTAGTTTTGCGGAAGTTGGTAGCAGAGGGTGATGTACCTTCCTTTGAGCAATTGTATAATGCATTGTGGGGACGTTTGTATTCTACCGCATATAATTACGTTCGTGATACGGCAGCCGCTCAGGAAATAGTACAAGAGGTCTTTATTAAACTTTGGCTAAAACGAAATGACTTAAAGGATGTCAACGACATACATGCTTTTGCCATGCGTGCCGTGCAATTTCGCATATATGATTTCTTCGATAAACGCAAGGTGGAAACCACGTATGCGCAGCTAGTTGTACAACGCGGTGAAGCGACAATAAACAACGCACATCACCTTGCGGAATACAATGAAACACTGAAAGCCATTGAGCAAGAAATAAGTGAATTGCCGGATACCACCCAAAGCGTTTTTCGATTAAGCCGTTTCGAACAATTATCCAACGAGGAAATCTCATCCAGATTAAAAATATCCATTAAAACGGTTGAATACCATATCACACAATCCTTAAAGCGTCTTCGGATGAAGCTAGGTGATTTTCTATTGATCGGACTCATGTTTGACAACGTCCTATTTGGCTATTGCGAGAAGCTTTAGACTCTACGTCAACGGATCTCTACCGACACGTGAAATACATTAGGAGACAATCAGACTTCATCATTTTTTTATAAATAAGACTCCCAACGTGAGTTGCCTTATTATATGCAACTTTGGGTTTTGGACTTTCGTGTGCTTTTTAGTTAATGCTTAGAACGATCAATCTATCGGATTCAAAGATCGCTGCTGATGAAATTACTTTTTCATGGTACGGAATGTTGGTTCCGTAGCGCTCGCGCATTTTATTTTTTACAACATCGCTAGTCAGGTCGAATTCCTTCAACTTTTGCAATGTGCCAATCTCTATGCCCAATGCTTCTTTATACATTTTCCATACCAGCTGAGCAATAGATGTTGTCGTCTGACCATTCAAAATAGATGTTGTAGTTATCGATGATCTATCGATAATAAAAAAAGGAAAATGCATGTTACCCCAATAATAATTTACCGAGTTTTTTTTGGGGTGAAGGGCATTGAGTGCAATCGATTATTGTGTAAGTAATACACTTCATACGGATCCGCGGATAACGCATTGTTAATATAAGGGTATCTCTAAAAACCCTACGAAATTATCTATAAATTTTGTTTCTTGAGAAAAAGGAGAAAATAGATGAAAAATAAATCGAGAGGATTATTTGATGAGCAGTTTCGGTTGGATAAAATCGGTAAGCAAAACGATCCA
>JAJTHV010000174.1 GCA_021300095.1 Flammeovirgaceae bacterium
CCGCCACTACCTGCCCTTCGTATTCCAAATTCACGCGCTCGTAGCGGGTCCAGCCGCGTGTGGGCAAAATCTCTTTGTAGAAAACCATCAGCTTCTTAAACTTCACTTCCAAATTCTCCGGCTTTCCAAATTCTACCAACTGCCCTGTTACTTGCGGGTAGATGATTACTTTACCATTCTTCTGAATGTCGAGCTGTGCGACCTGTGCTTTCCAAAAAGGATCGGCATTGATAAACTCAATCATTGCCATTAACTGTATGCCTTCCTCAGTGCGGTTCAGGTCTTCGCTCTCCAACAGGGGTTTCACCGCTCCGCTGATCAGCACCACACGCGCTGTGTACTTCTCTGACACGGGCATGATCACACCATCTTCAGCGATGTAGGCATCGGGTGCATCGTTTTGCACAATGCGCGCGATCGGTCTGCGCAACTCTACGTTCACAATCAGGTTTCCTTTCAGGTCACCAAACAATTCAGCATCTAATATATGTTTGTCGTACTTCAACTTCTTTTCAATCTCCTTCAGTTTAATGCGGTTGATCCCTACACCTTTCACCGGCTCTCCGCTTCCCTCCACCAGGTGCAATACGTCTGCCTCATCCAGAAAGTGATTTTCACTCAGGTTATCCAATTCCACAACAATATCCTTGCACACGGCTCCGCCTTGCTTTCTTTCACTGAAAGCAATTAGAAAAGACAAGCCCAGTATTGCTACTGCGACTTTGATCTCTTTGCGTATGCTAAACTTCGTCTTCATTTTTCTCTACCTCTTCAACAACATTTCTTTGATCGGTTTCACAAACGTGTCGATGTCTCCCGCACCTACCGTTGCTACTACTTCCACATCCAGGTCTTCCAACTTCTGCAACACATCTTTCTTACCGCAACGAATCTTTACCGGACTGGTGATGTTGGCAAACAACATATCCGAGGTAACACCCGGAATGGGTTCTTCACGAGCCGGATAAATATCCATCAACAACACTTCGTCTGCAATGCTGAGGCTTTTTGAAAATCCTTCCGCAAAATCGCGTGTGCGTGTGAACAAGTGCGGCTGGAAAATCACCGTCAGTTTTTTTCCGGCATACATCGACTTGAGTGAAGTCAAGAAAGCTTCAATCGCGCGCGGATGATGCGCATAGTCATCGATATAAACCAGATCATCACGTTTGATGATGAATTCGAATCTGCGCTTCACACCTTTGAATGAATGCAGCGCTTCGCGAATAACTTTTTCGCTAATACCCAACTTGAACGCTACTAACATTGCGGCAATGGCATTTTCCATGTTATGAAAACCAGGGACACCGAGCTGAATTTTTTCGATCTTCGTTCCAAAGCCGTGAAGATCAAATTCAAAAAATCCGCCATTGGCGGTTATGTTGCCGGCAAAAAATTGTCCCCGGCTCATACCATACGTTTCTTTAGAAACGGTTATTCCTTCTGTGAGCGATTCAATCGACTCGTGTACAATCAAACTTCCGTTCGCGTTGATCTGCTTCATGAAATCGCGGAACGAGGTGAGCATGCTCGCGTGATCTCCGTAAATATCCAAATGATCCGCATCTGCTGAAGTCACCACCGCTATCTCCGGGAACAATCGCAAAAACGAACGATCAAATTCATCGGCCTCTACGACCACCAAAGTTTTTTCATTTACTTCTCCATGCATCACCAGATTCGAATCGTAGTTGGTAGTGATACCTCCTAAAAATCCAACCATGTTTATGCCTGCCGATTTAATAATATGCGCGATCAGTGAAGAGGTAGTTGTCTTGCCGTGAGTTCCGGCAACGGCAATGGTCTTATAACTCTTCGTGAGCAAGCCCAACACTTCAGAGCGTTTGAGAATCGTAAAACCATTCTCTTTCAAATACGCATGCTCCACATGATTTTTAGGAATAGCAGGCGTAAACACCACCAGCGTTTTCTCTTTGCTGATGTATCCGGGAATCATTTCAATTCGATCTTCGAAATGAATTTCCATTCCTTCTTCCAGCAGTTCGTGTGTGAGTGGTGTAGGCGTGCGATCGTAGCCAGCCACTTTCATACCCTTGTGCCTGAACCATCGTGCGATGGCACTCATGCCAATCCCACCGATGCCGAGGAAATAAACGCTATCGTATTGCTCTAACTTCACTTGTTATTCCAATCAGTTTTTCAATTTCATCTACTATATCTTCAGTGGCTTGTGGCTTAGCCCACTTGCCAATATTGATGCTTAGCTTTTCAGCGAGAGGTTCGTCATACACCAGTTTTAGAACTTCGCTTACCAATGTATTTTTCGCCTCTACGTCTTTCACCATCAGTGCAGCATCTTCGTTGACCAATGCCATCGCATTTTTTGTCTGGTGATCTTCCGCCACGTTGGGTGAAGGAACTAGAATGCTGGGGCGTCTGGCAATGCACAACTCTGAGATCGCCAATGCACCCGCACGTGATATCACCACATCCGAAGCTGCATAGGCCAAATCCATCTGCTTCAAAAAATCAACTACACGAATGCGTCTCAAATCTTTGTGTCCAATCTGCGATTTGATTCCCTCGTAATACAATTTGCCCGTCTGCCAAATCACTTGTATGTGCGCATCAATCAATTGATCGATTCCTGCCAAAATACTTTCATTGATTGTACGCGCACCAAGGCTTCCACCTAAAATCAGAAGCGTACGTTCAGAAGAGTTAAAAGCAAAGTGTGCCAACGCTTTCTCCCGCTTCGACTCCAGATCGATAATATCTTTCCGCACCGGATTGCCCGTGAATACAATTTTCGAAGCCGGAAAATATCTTTCCATGCCCGAGTAAGCAACACAAATACGTCCGGCTTTTTGTGCCAATTGTTTGTTGGTTAATCCGGCATACGAATTCTGCTCTTGAATCAAAGAAGGAATTCCGGCTTTGGTAGCGGCTAACATAATCGGGCCGCTTGCATAACCTCCTGTGCCAATCACAGCATGTGGCTTCATTTTTTTTATGAGGCTACTTGCTTTAAGATAACTTGAAATCAACTTGAACGGAAAAGATAAATTAGAAAAGGTCAGTTTACGTTGCAGTCCGCTGATCCAGAGCCCGACAATTTTATAGCCAGCTTCCGGCACTTTCGTCATTTCCATTCTTCCTTCCGCACCAACAAAAAGAATATCCGCATCCGCATAGCGTCTCTTAAATTCATTGGCAATAGCCAGTGCCGGGAAGATATGTCCTCCGGTGCCGCCTCCGCTAATGATGATACGATATGGTTTCTCCGCTTTCAATTCTATTGTTCTTACTCTGTTTCTATTACACTTATCTCTTACTAATTTTCAAATCACCCCATTTTCAAATTTTCAAATCATCGAATTACCGAATTACTAAGCTGCTTTCACTTCCACTTCTTTCTCCTTCGCTTCGTCTGTTTCTAATTTCTCACTCGCTCCTTGTCCCCAATTCTCTTCTTGTTCACCACGACTCACGCTTAAAATAATTCCTACCGACAAGCCCGTGAATACCATAGCCGTTCCTCCCATACTGATCAATGGCAATGGCTGTCCGGTGATGGGACCAAGGCCAACCACTACGCCCATGTTCACCATCGCCTGACAAACCAAATCAAAACTCAATCCTGCCGAGAGCAACCCTCCGAAAGCACGCTCGCTATTGTAAGCCGCTTTCATCCCTCGATGCAGTAATATCAAATAGAGTACGAGAACGAGCACTCCTCCTATCACGCCATATTCTTCAATCACAATCGCGTACACAAAATCAGAATACGGGTGCGGCAAAATATTTCGCTGTTCGCTATTACCCGGGCCCTTGCCAAACAATCCTCCGGTGGCAATCGCAATGCGACCATGTTTTGCTTGAAAAGGTAATTCCTTTTGATGCATCACATACGCATAAAAATCTTTTACGCGACTGATCGCAGTGTCGAAGCGCTGACCGAAATAAAGTCCGGCTGACCCTGATAACATACCAATCAGTATCAACATCGCTAAGTAACGCACCGGCACGCGACCGATGAACATAATCAACATACAAGTGGCGAACAATAAAATCGCAGTTGAAAAATTCGTCAGCGCGATCAAGCCGCATATCGCACCGCACCAGATCAGCATCGGGATTAATGCTTCTTTAATGTCGTCTATGTTTTGTTGCTTCTTAGAAAGCATGGCGGCCAGATTGATGATCAATGCAAGGCTGGCAAAATCAGAAGGTTGAAATGACGTATTAATTATTGGCAATGTGATCCAACGAGACGCCTCATTTAAGCTCGTACCAAACTTAAAAGTATAAATCAACAGCGGTACACTCACCCACAGTGCGAGTCTGGAAATTTTTGAATAGTACCGATAGTCGATCTTGTGAGCGATCCACATCGATGCTAATCCCAAAAACACCATAAAGGTGTGTTTCATCAAAAACGACTCGGTGCTGGCTGTACGTTTGTAAGCCAGCGTTCCGATGGAACTATACACCACCAAAATGCTGATCAAAGAAAGAGCAAACACCACAGCCCAGATCACTCTGTCGCCTTGCAGGTTTTTATCAGCCCATTCTTTTATAGTACTTAAGCGCATAATCTTTTAAAGAATTTAGAAGTCAGAAGTCAGAAGTTAGAATCATTTTCGATCGCCTTTATGTACGATTCCAATAATCTTCCAACTTCAACAGCTAACTCCATTAATTTTGTTGTTTCATAATATTCTAAGTCCTTCGCCAAAATCAAATAATACTCTGTTTCAGATAACGAGCCTTGAGCTATGTTAAAGAAACGTAACTTATCGGCTTTCCCCTTCTTCTTAAATCCTTCAGCGATGTTTGCCGCTACCGATACAGAAGATCTCTTTACCTGCGATGTCGTTCCGTACAACTCTTCTTTTGGAAAAGTTTTTGTCATTTTATACACACCCAATGCCAGTTCGTGAGCCTTCTGCCACACGATTAAGTCTTTAAATGTCTGAGCCGGTTTTTTCTTTTCCACACTATTCTGAATTCAGACTTCCGACTTCTGACTTCTTTTAACCGATTCACTTAACTCCAAAACTGCCTGCCTAAACTGCGCTCCGCGATCCTCATAATTTTTAAAAAGATCAAAACTCGCGCAGGCCGGTGACAACAAAACCACATCTCCCATTTTTGAAACGCGTAATGCCAATAGTGCCAATTCTTTCACGCTTTGTGTTTCGTAGATCTCCTTCACTTTTCCATCAAAGGCTTTCTTCAACTTTTCGTTGTCTTTGCCAAGGCAAATCAACACACGTACTTTATTTTTTACTTGCTCTTCAATCAGTGTATAATCATTTCCCTTGTCGATACCTCCAGCAATCCAGATGAGTGGCCCTTGATAACTTCCCAAACCATACACCACCGAATCAACATTGGTGGCTTTGGAGTCATTCACAAATTCCACTCCATTTATAACTGCCACCGATTCTAACCGATGTGGTGCATTCACAAATGTTTTCAATCCCTGACGAATCGCCTGCTCAGAAACACCGGCTAGCAACGCAGCTGAAACAGCCGACAACGAGTTGATCAGATTATGAGGTCCCTTCAATGTAGTTTCAGATTGTGCTATACCAAACGAAACACCATTAACAGAAAAATTCATTTTCACTCCATCGAAGTATGCATCCGTCTTTGCTTGAAGCGACACCTTTACTTGTTGCGGAGCAATCAACTTGTGTTTTACTTCATTCGATACTACAGCATCATCAGAATAATAAATAAAATGATCAGACGACTGCATCGATTGAACTAACTGAAACTTTGAGTTGATATAGTTCTGCATTTGATACTCATAGCGATCCAAATGATCGGGTGTAATGTTTAGCAAAATTCCAACAGCCGGGCGAAATGTTTTTGTTCCATCCAATTGAAAGCTGCTAATTTCCACTACGTACCAATCGTGCTTCTCGGTTGCTACCTTTCGTGCGAGGCTCTCTCCTACATTTCCGGCCAATGCTACTTTCCATCCGGCAGATTGAAGTAGGTGATACGTTAAAAGTGTAGTCGTTGTCTTGCCGTTCGTTCCAGTAATGGCAATAACCCTTCCTTGAATGTATTGGTAAGCAAATTCCAGTTCATCAATAATTTCGATTCCTGCTGCACGTGCTTTCTTAATGATTTCCACTTTCTCAGCAATGCCCGGGCTTTTAATAATTAATGATGCATTTAATATCGCATCATACGTATGACCATTCTCTTCGAATGGAATCTGATGCTGTTGCAATTCCGCTTTGTACTGCTCTTTAATCGCTCCGTAGTCAGACACGAACACATCGAAGCCTTTAGCCTTTGCTAAAATAGCTGCGCCTGTTCCGCTTTCTCCTGCTCCTAATATGACTACGCGTTTACTCATTTAATCTTTACTTCTTATTTCAATCATTTTCAAATCTTCAAACTTTCAAATTGACTCATTTTCAAATCATCGCAACTTCAATGTGGCCAAACTCACAATCGCCAACAAAATTCCTACAATCCAAAAACGGGTTACAATCTTCGATTCGTGAATTTGTTTCTTCTGGTAATGATGATGCAATGGCGACATCAATAAAATTCTTCTTCCCTCTCCGTATTTCTTTTTCGTGTATTTGAAATATGAAACCTGTAGCATCACCGACAGCAACTCTACAAAGAAGATTCCACAGAGAACCGGGATCATTAACTCCTTTCGGACGGCCAATGCCAAAACAGCAATGATTCCACCCAATGAAAGACTACCCGTGTCACCCATGAACACTTGTGCTGGATAGGAGTTATACCACAAAAAGCCGAGGCACGCACCCACAAACGCTGTACAGAAAATTACCAACTCACCCAAGTTAGGGATGTACATAATATTGAGATACGTACTAAAGTCTACACGACCGGACAAGTAAGCGAAAATCGCGAGCGTGAGTCCGATGATAGCTGAAGTGCCTGCGGCCAATCCATCAATACCATCGGTGATATTGGCGCCATTGGAAACCGCGGTGATCACGAAAATAACCAGCAAGGTGTACACAATCCAGGTGTAATCCGGATTCCACCAAGAGATCAATGAGGCGTAATCAAATTCATTGTTCTTCAAAAATGGCACTGTCGTCTTAGTAGACTTCACATCGTATTCTGATTTGACATCCGCAGGAATGGGGGCAACCTCCATACTGGCAACTGACGGAGATACTCTTTCCCGCACAACTACATTCTCGTTAAAGTAAAGTGTAAGTCCAACAATCAATCCGATAGATACTTGTCCCACAATTTTAAAACGTCCGGCCAAACCTTCTTTGTTCTTCTTGAACACTTTAATATAGTCATCCAAAAATCCGATCAGGCCTAACCAAATCGTAGTAGCGACCAACAAAATAATATATACGTTATCCAACTTCGCCATTAACAAAGTCGGAATCAAAATGGCTGCGATGATAATAATACCTCCCATTGTAGGAGTGCCTTTCTTCTGCATCTGGCCTTCCAATCCTAAGTCGCGGATATCTTCGCCTACTTGCTTCTTGCGTAAAAAGTTGATCAGCTTCTTTCCATATGTGATCGTAATCAACAAGGAGAGAATAGCGGCTACACCGGCACGGAACGAAATGTATTGAAACAATCCGGCACCGGGGAAGTCAAAGTTCTTTTCGATATAGTCGAATAAATAGTACAGCATCTAATTCGCAAACATTTTTAACATTCTTGTCAATACTTCTTTATCATCAAAAGGATGTTTTACTCCTTTGATCTCCTGGTAATTTTCGTGACCCTTGCCGGCTACGATAATAATGTCTTTTTCTTTCGCCAACATGCATGCGGTTTTGATAGCTTCTTCGCGATCCACCATTACCAGTGTTTTTTTCGCATCCGTGGGGCCAACTCCGGTTTGCATTTCCTTGATGATCTCCATCGGATCTTCGCTACGCGGATTATCCGAAGTGAAAATCACTTTGCTGGAATATTTACAAGCGACAGCCGCCATCAATGGTCGCTTTGTTTTATCGCGATCACCACCACAGCCAATCACTGCAATCACTTGCTCTTGCCCAGTACGAAAATGTTCGATTGTCTCCAATACATTCTTCAATGCATCAGGTGTATGTGCATAATCAACAATGGCGGTAAACTTCGATCCTGGCATCACCAACTCAAATCGACCGGGTGCGCTGGTGAGTGCTGATAATTTCATCAACACCATTTCAGGATCTTCGCCCAACAAACAAGCTGCACCGTACACTGTTAACAGATTGTATGCATTGAAATCGCCAATCAACTTAAACCACACATTGCGTTCGCCAATCTCCAACTCCAATCCTTCAATTGAATTGGTGATGATCTTGGCTTTGAAGTCGGCCATCTTCTTCAGCGCAAGTGTTTTCTTTTGCGCTTTGGTATTTTGCAACATCACCATGCCGCGCTTGTCATCGCTGTTTACGAGAGCAAAAGCATCAGATGACAAACCGTCAAAAAATCCTTTTTTAGCGCGGATGTAACTCTCGAACGTACGGTGATAATCCAAGTGATCATGTGTAATATTTGTAAATAACGCCCCCACGAAATGTAATCCTTCAATTCTTCCTTGCGCTACCGCGTGCGAACTCACCTCCATAAAACAATGCGTGCAGTTGGCTTCCAGCATTTTTACTAACAACTCATTAATCGCTATTGGATCAGGCGTGGTATGTGTGGAGGGTATATCGTTATCAACAATTTTATTCACAACTGTGGATAACATTCCGCAGCGATAACCCAATGTTGAAAAAAGCTTATACAACAAAGTAGCCACAGTGGTTTTACCATTCGTTCCAGTCACACCCACTAACTTCAGTTTTGCAGAAGGGTTTCCGTAGAAGTTAGATGCAATAATACCCAATGCCTTGGAGCTGTCTTTCACCGTAATGAAAGTTGCTTTGTCTGAAATGGTATCAGGAAGCGTTTCGCAAACAATAGCGATGGCACCAGTATTCACGGCCTTTTCAATAAAGACATGGCCATCCGACTGTGTGCCTTTGATCGCAACGAAGAGGCTTCCTGCTTTTACTTTTCGTGAATCAAAACAAATGGACGTCACCTCCACATCGGTGCTGCCGGAAGCAGCCGTGATGTGAACTCGATACAATATGTCCTTTAGTAACGCCATTAACTTAGTCTCAAATAAATTTTTGCACCCTTGCTGATGCGTGTGCCTGGTGAAAGTGATTGTGCTGCCACTCGCCCCTTTCCCTCGTACGACACACGTAAACCATTCTTTTCCAATACAAAAATCGCATCACGGAAAGTCATGCCTACTACATCAGGCACATGATCTTTTACTACCGGATTTTTCTTCCATACAATGGCATTGCCATTCTTATTGGTCTTAATCCATTCTTCTTCTGTTGAGGCGTGGTTCGAAACGCCCAACTCGTTTGCCAGCATTGTTAGCTCTTCTTGTTTTCCAGCACGCATGGTAGGGAACACACCCGGTTCTTGTGTCTTCGCCTTTTCCATGGCCGAATGCAAATTGATATCGCGTGAATAAATGTTATCTGCAATATCTTTGAACACCGGACCTGCCACGCTATTACCATATTGATAAATGCCGCGCGGGTTTTTGATCAACACAATAGCCGAATACTTCGGAGCGTGTGCCGGGAAGTAACCTACGAACGAAGTGATATATCGTTTTTCATACCGGCCATCTTTCAAGATTTGCGCTGTTCCCGTTTTGCCAGCAATGCGATAGTAGGAGTTCTTCAAATTTTTAGCAGTTCCATTTTCCACCACACTTTCCAACAATAGTTTCAATTGATTCAATGTTTTGCCGGAGCAGATTTTTGAATTCAACGTTTCGGTTTCAAATTCTTGCTTTACATTATCCGCTTGTTGAATCGAAGTAACAAAAATGGGTTTAATCATTTTGCCATCATTCGCAATCGCATTGTATACCGCCAAAGTATGCAGTGGTGATATCTCAAAACCATAACCATACGCCATCCAAGGCAACGAAATGCCACTCCAGTTTTTATCTTTAGGTCGCGTGATTTTAGGATATGATTCACCGGTGATTTGCAAACCCAAGGGTTTGGACAAATGCAGCTTATCTACATAATCTAAAAACTTAGATGGCTTCGTACCAAAATGCTTATCGATCAACTTCGCCATCGCGATGTTAGAAGAAACTTCGAATGAACGCTTAATGGTAACGCGTCCATAACCACCTTCTTCGTGATCGGTTACTTTGCGCTTATAAAACATGTATTCGCCTTGATGCGTATTGATGGTATCGCTCAATTCAATATTCGTGTCTTCCAACAAAGCCATCATCGTTACCAACTTGAATGTAGATCCTGGTTCAAAAGATCCGCCTACCGCGTGATTGAACTCTTCCTGAAATCCACCTTGTCCATCGGCAGACAAATTTGAAATAGCTTTGATGTGGCCTGTCTTTACTTCCATTACCACCACCGTTCCTTCATCGGCATTGTGTGCTTTCATTGCATTGTAAAGCGAAGTTTCAGCCACATCTTGCAAGTTGATGTCGATGGTCGTTTGAATATCCAGTCCATCAATGGCTTTTATGTTCTTTCCATCAAACACTGGCATCCAAGAACCGCCTGCTATTTTTTGGAATAGTGCTTCGCCATCCTGACCACCCAATGAGGTGTTGAAGCTATATTCTAATCCGGCACCTTTACCATCCTCATTGACAAAACCTACTGTTCTGCGGCTGAGATTACTAAACGGACGGTAGCGCACATCGATTTTGTCAAATATGACACCACCCCGATAGCGACCTTCGCGGAAGATGGGCCATGTCATCATTTCTTTTTTAACCTGATAATTAATTTGCTTGCGGTTGAGGATCAGGTATTGCTTTCCGGTAGCACGCGCATCTTTCAGCATCTCTTTGTATTCTTTCTCCGAGCGATCTTTGAAATGACGTGATAGCAACATTGCCAATGAGTCTACTCCCTTTTTGAAAATTTCATCTTTCGCCAACCTAGGATCGATGGCTACTTTATAAAATGGCAAACTTGTGGCCAACAGACTTCCATTGTCAGAATAAATGTTTCCTCGGGTAGCTTTTATCTTACGGTAATCAAAGTTGATTTTCTCGCTCATCTTTTCCCACTGAGGGCCTTCCACTACCTGAATATGTCCGATCTTAGCAGCTACGCAAATAGCGAAAGCCACCACGCACAAAAATGCGATGCGGACTCTTACTAATATGGACTGCTTGATATTCACTTTCGTTCTCTTTATTCGTTAGTCTTTTACAATTACTTTATAGGGAGGGTTTAAGCTCTCTTTCAATCCCAATGGTTTCACTCTGCGTGCTACTTCACTTTGTTTGCTGGCAAACATCACATCCGACTTCAGTGTAGTGAAATCAGCCCGCAGATCTTCCACATCACTTTGTGCCCGATCAATCTGCCGTGTCGTTTTTTCTGCGTAGTGTGTATTGCTGATGTAGATCAAACTGAGCAACACCACAAACAGAATTTTCGGCAGGTACTGCACCGGAAACCCTTCTTCAAAATAGCTTTCGAGTTTGAGGCGCTTCTCCAATCCGGAAAACAAGCTCTTGCCGCTGCTGGCCGACTTAGCTGCCGGCTTCACGCGTGCCTCATTTGTCTTTTGAGGGGGCTCGATTTTAAACTTATTTTCCATGCTCTCTTTAACTATAACTTTTCTGCTATTCGCAACTTCGCACTGCGTGCGCGGTTGTTTTCGTTTACCTCTGCCTCTGAAGCTTCGATCGGTTTTCGATTGATTGCTTCGAAAGGCTTTATCTTATTTCCATAAAAATCTTTCTCTACTTCGCCATACATTTTGCCGGAGTTGATGTAATTTTTCACCAACCTGTCTTCCAGCGAATGGTAACTCATTACCACCAATCTTCCGCCTTTTTCCATCACCTCGCCACTCTGGTTCAAAAATTCTTCCAGCGCCTGCATCTCTTCGTTTACTTCGATGCGCAGTGCCTGAAAAACCTGCGCGAAGTATTTAAACTCTTTTCCTCTTGGAGCAATCGGCTTCAGCAAATCGATTAAATCCTGAATGCGATCAAACTTTTTCATCGAACGCTGCTGCACCATCAACCCGGCTAATGTCTTGGCATTCTTCACTTCGCCATACATGCCTAAGATTTTATGCAGGTTAGCTTCCGGATATTCATTCAAAATGCGAGCAGCACTTTTCGATCCCTTCTTATCCATTCGCATATCGAGCGGGCCATCGAATCGGGTAGAAAATCCACGCTCAGCCGAATCGATCTGGTGCGATGAAATACCGAGGTCGGCCAGAATGCCGTTTACTTTGGTGATTCCATTCAACTTCAGGTATTGTTTCATGTTCCTGAAATTGGTTTGACAAAATGTAAAAGAACGACTTTGAATATTTTCAGATTGTTTGCGTGCGTCTTCGTCTTGATCAAACGCAATCAGTCTTCCGTTTCGTAACTGTTCCAAAATCTTCAAGCTATGACCACCTCCGCCAAACGTGATATCTACGTAGATACCATCCGGATTAATGGCTAATCCCTCCATACACTCTTCTAACATCACCGGCCTGTGGTACACCATAGCTTTTTCAACTTCTGCACCCAGCACAAAATTTGCGTGTGCCCGAATACAATTGTTTAATTTTTTTCAATGAACAAATCCTCTTTGGAATTATTTGAATGATGCTGTTTGGGCTTTGAGATACGCTGGTGGTAGTGGTTCCAACGATCATCTTTCCAACATTTACTCGTTCAAAAATTTCTCCGCGAGCTTCGACAATTCACTAGGGTCTTGGATGATTTGCTTCTCATAGGTGGTAGGATTCCAGATTTCAACTTTGCTTCCGGTGCCTACGAGCATCGCATCTTTGTCAATCTGCGCGTACGTAAGCATGTTCTTGGGAATGAGGAAACGGCCGTTGTTATCTAACTCAACCGTAACGACCCCCGACAAAAAGTTTCGCTGAAGTTTGCGATACTCTTCGTTGAACTCGCTGAGACCTGAAATTTTTGAGAAGACTTTTTTGAACTCCACCATCGGATAGACGATTAAGCATGGCTCGAAGCCTCTGCGGATGACAAGCTCCTGCGCTTCCCCATTTGTAGTGGGTAGCTGAGCCTTGATCCGAGATGGCAGCACCAATCTGCCTTTGGCGTCAAGTTTACTTTCGTATTCGCTGGTGAAGAAAGTCATAGACTGTAGTGGTTGTCTTAGTTCTCCTAAACAAACGTAAGCATTTTTCAACCACTTTCAACCACTTCACTCCACTTTTTTACATTTTTAGATAAAAAGAGGCATAAAACAGGGGGAAATTGTCGTTTCTCACGAAAGATTAGACTGGACCAAAGTAAAATGGACTATTGGAGATTCCGCGTAATGTGACCACCTTTTTTCGCGGTAAACTGACCACCTGATTTCGCGCCAAACTGACCACCG
>JAJTHV010000210.1 GCA_021300095.1 Flammeovirgaceae bacterium
AAATTTTCGCTGTAAGTAATTGATTGGTAAATCAGTAGACTTTTGTAGACATGTGCTTCAAATAAAACAGTTTCAGTTTTAAGTATTTTAACCAGATCAGTTGAGAACTTTTACTTCACAAGCTGAGCAGCAACTGTGAGGAGCAATGCATTTTTGTATGGATTCGCTTCTGCATTCGAACTCTGCAACATCCACAAACCGGAAACACCCACACTGAGGAACAGATGTTCACGCACTTTCATTCGACTGTAGGCTACCGAAAGCCCACCCGACCAGTAGTTACTCTGGTCGAGCACTTGGTTATTCCACCAGGCAGTAGAAACCACATCCCAATGACGGTTGGCATATGACAATCGAAAACGGTTGACCCAGTCTCTTCCTTCCGGAACAAGAATTAAATTTCCGAACAGACTCATGTGTTCAAAACTAAGTTGCGGATGCAGTTTGGCGGTAGTGATCAATATAATTACCGCATCTGATCCTTGATCGGCAATACCATTTTCTTGTTCGAGAAAAGATCCTACATATGGTGTGAACGTAATCTTCTTCGATAGTTTGAAATTTTTATATACCGAGATGAGCGAGAAATTGTAGAACGTATTGTGATCATACAAGTCCATTCCTTTGAAAAGGAAAAATCCCCAATTGTTTTTTTCGATGATGAAGTTGATATCGAAGGAGGGATTGCCCGTGGCAAAGCGCCCTCCATAATTAAAAATTGCTTCTGAATGCAATCGGGCAGTCAATCGCCAATGCAGGGGATTCTTTTCGATTTTGACAGTGTCTTTCGTTTGTGCCCATAGCGGTGAGTACAGCGTACCTGTTGTAAGAAGAAGTGCTGTGAATATCAATTTCCGGGCGGGGCTCATATATTTCATTTTCGAACAAAGGACAATGATTGGCGCTCCACTCGAAACCCGAATGTTGCTATGAATCAATTGCACAAATTTTGTTGATCCAACGATAAAATAACAGTTTCAGTTTTAGTAACTTTGACCAGATCAGTTTAACATATATATCATGAACACCGAGACTGCCGAATTGAAATCCGATCACTTATATCTGGAAGTAGCCGAGCGCATCGAGCAACTCATCGAAAAGAAATCACTGAAGGTAGGCGATAAGTTGTTGTCGGTGCGATCGCTTAGCAAAGAGCAAGGCATTAGTCTCAGCACCGCATTTCAATCGTATTATCACTTAGAAAGTAAAGGCTTGATTGAAGCGCGACCGCAGTCCGGATACTATGTAAAATTTTCTCCCAAGGATACATTTGAAATTCCTACGTGCTGCGAACCCACCAACGAAGTGTTGCCCGTTAGTGTGGATGAGATGATCACCAGTGTGTATTTTGATTTGCGTTCGCCCAAGCTTACTTCCTTTTCATTGAGCTCACCCGATCCAAGTTTATTACCCGCTGCCAAATTGAATAAATCAGTGATGCATTCATTGCACAATTCACCCGATCATTGTTTGGGCTACGAACACATTCAGGGCAATGAACAACTACGTAAACAAATCGCGCGACTTAGTTTTAACTGGGGTGGCGCATTGAGTGAACAAGACGTGGTGGTTACAGCCGGATGCATGGAAGCGCTATCGTTATGCTTGCGGGCAGTGACACAACCGGGCGATGCCGTAGCTACCGAAAGCCCCACCTTCTATGGAATTTTCAGAGTGATGCAAAGTTTAGGTTTGAAGGTGGTAGAAGTCCCCACCGATCCGAACACCGGAATTGATTTGGAGTACCTGGAGAAAGCCATCCCAAAGTTTAAGATCAAAGCGTGTTTGTTTGTGAGCAATTTCAACAATCCCGTGGGCAGTTGCATTCCCGATGAAAAGAAAAAACAACTGGTGGAGATGTTGGCGAAACGAGAGATTCCATTGATTGAAGACGACATTTATGGCGAAATGTATTTCGGCAAGAGCCGCCCGAAGACGTGCAAGACATTTGATAAGAAAGGCCTCGTGCTTCACTGCGGATCGTTTTCCAAATCATTAGCTCCCGGCTACCGCATTGGGTGGGCGGTGCCCGGCAAGTTCAAAGACAAAGTGATTAGTCTGAAGCGCATGAACAACGTTTCCACCAATACGTTGGCACAAGCCGCCATCGCGCACTTTTTACAAAACGGACGCTACGAATTGCACCTGCGCCATCTGCGCAAAGCATTGCACACCCAATGTCTGCGTTACCTGCAAGCAATCGGTGATTATTTTCCGGAGGATACACGCATTACACGTCCACAGGGAGGCTTTGTGCTGTGGGTAGAGCTGGATAAGAAAGTAGATGGCTATAAATTGCACAAGCGCGCGTTGAAACATAACATCGGCATCGCACCCGGACAAATCTTTTCCTCGCAGGGACAGTTTCACAATTACTTCCGGCTGAGCTACGGAGCTCCCTGGAGCGATAAGATAGACAAAGGATTGAAGACGCTGGGAGAGTTGGTGCGAAAGTATTAATACACCCACGTTAGGCTGCGTGAAGTTAATCCTTATGGAGTAAGATCAAACCCTTGACATGGTTCAAAAAAATTACCTTTGATCCTCTTTCTTTATCAAAGGTAAGATTAAAGATAACCAGCGTTGACCGCTGCCTGGTATTGGTGATGTAAAGTGGTTGGTCCAATTCGATTTCATTCTCACCATCGAATTTAACGGCTATAGATTGATAAGCAGAATCTAACACAAACTGATAGGTGATACCATATTTCTCGATCTCCAGCAGCCATTCGGCAGATTGATAGGTGGCGAGGAGTTTTTGAAAATCATTTGAATTCAAATCAATGGGAATTAACGTTTTGTAATTGGAAATGGAAACGCTATCAAACTTACTTTCTATACTGAAATAACGATCATAGTCTTCAGCGATGCTATTCATTCCGATGTGTGCACGGACTTTAGAAATCACTTCGGATTCGACTTGGTAGTACTTCTTTTCTTTAGATACGGCTTCAAAAAGAGAGTCGATGTTAATGCCAAAAGTATTTTGAAATGCACGCGGGTGGTAACGGTCCAAGAGATAATAAGGCAGATTGTAAATTTCTTTCGGAGTTTTAACAGAGTCCGGTAATTTTTTCAGTTTGCCATCGTGGTACGAATTTTTGGACTCGTAGAAAGAAGTGATTCTGGACAATTGTGAATGCATGGACATCGCAGGTGCACTTTGAGGACCCCAGGTGGCCATCAGGCAGAGTAAGAACAAGCTGATCGGTATGATTCGAATGTTTGTTTTCTGCAACAAGAAGTAAATCGTTATGCCCGTAAGCCACACGCCCAATGCGACTAGCAAATAGCGATTTTCAGTAATGCCGTAGGCATGTATGCGCGTCCAAATGGCAACGAATAAAAGAGCGATTAGCGGAACCAATAACAGATAAAACCATCTTGAAAAAATATGAATCCATCTGTTTTCTTCCTGAGTTCGAATGGGGAATATCAAAAGAAAAGAAAATATCCCGAACACCGCGTAGCCTGCAACGAGCCATCCCACCCATCCATCCGGTAACGACCACTGCAACACAATTTTCGCTTCGTAAGCCAGAAGAATCAGCAGATAGATAATGCTCAACGGAATCAGCACAAACTGCGTGAAAACTTTAAGTCCCTTGGGATAAGATTCCAATGGATCAACTTCGTTCCAGGTAGACGGAACTCCCGCCAAAAAGAAAGTCGTGTTGAATAACCCAAAGATGATACAAAACAACTTTCCGTAGACTTTATGATTGAGATCTAACGCAAATAGTTGATCAACAGTCAGGATTGCGATGCACAACCCAATGTAGATCACCGTGCTATACAGCAGCGCTGTAAGGATGCGAAGAAAGAGCACTTTGTTGAATTCCCAGAATGCATTGATTGAGCTATTTGACAGAAAGCCTGCAAAAGATACCAGCAAGTGAAAGCTAATGAAGAGTAATACGAAACGGATGGAATCAGATGTTAATAGTGCGGAATTAAATGAAAAGTAAATCCCCATCAAGAGCAGGAGAACGGCACACGATACTACAAGCGTCTTCGGTTTACTGAATCGATTTGATTCAGCGAATAGAGTAGAAGAAAGAAAAAAGGGCAAAGCCAGCAAGGAAACCCATACTAATCGTGTAAGGGTATATTGGGTTAATCGATCCCCGTCATAGGGTAGATCAACCAGCAAGTAAGCTACGTCAGTCCCGAAAATGCTGGCAGCAATAGCAAACGGAAACCGCATAAGTACAGATTCTAAGCTGGAGACGATTTTTTTGATGGATGGAAACTTCATGTGGCGCTTAAGGTGAGATTAATTTATTTAGCTTAAAAACTTTTTGACCGCTTTCGAGGTTGTATATTTGGTAACTAAAGTAATTTAAATAAACTAAATATTGAACAATATGGCCTTTACACTTCCCGCATTACCGTATGCAACTACCGCACTAGAACCACACATTGACGCTCGCACCATGGAAATTCACCATGGAAAACACCACAACGCGTATGTTACCAACTTAAACAACGCATTGGCCGACAAGCCCGAAGCGAATCTTTCCATTGAAGAGATCTGCGCGAATATTTCAAAATATCCCGCAGCCGTACGCAACAACGGAGGCGGACATTACAACCACAGTTTGTTCTGGACGATCATGGGCCCGAACGCGGGCGGTGCACCAACAGGCGCATTAGCCGATGCCATCAACGCAGCTTTCGGAAACTTTGACGAATTCAAAACCAAATTCAACGCAGCAGCCACCACACGCTTTGGCTCCGGCTGGGCTTGGTTAATTAAAGGTGCCGATGGAAAGTTGGCCATCACTTCTACACCCAATCAAGACAATCCGTTGATGGACATTGCCGAAGTAAAAGGCACACCTCTTTTAGGTTTGGATGTGTGGGAGCACGCCTACTACCTCAACTACCAAAACCGCAGACCCGATTATTGCGCAGCCTTCTGGAACGTAGTAAACTGGGCAGAGGTAGCAAAGCGATTTGCATAGTCTGACAGAAACTGTGATTTTAGACTAAAGTAGGTTCCTATTTTAGTAATGTGGGTTCCTATTTTGCTATTGTTGGTAACTGACTCAGTAGCACTCTAGTTTCATAAATAAAGTCAATTTATGTCCTACTACCTGCTATTGAAACCAGGGGAAACTATTATCAGCTATAGAGGAAGATATAGGGAACACTTGCTGATTTCAAACCATAAAGCAAATGAGCAACTCTTTGGTTCTGTACTGCATCCACTCGATAATGATTTTCCTCGACTTACTAAGCATTTTATTTCAAAGATGAAAGAATTGGGAGTATCAAGAAGTATGATCATTAATGATCATACTTCATTCCCATTTTATAAGAATTTTTTTACAAATGAAAGAACAGAATCTATAAGGGATTTTATCAATGACAAGAATCGTTTCGTTGGTGCTCTTTTGAGTTTTTCTAATGGGATTAGATATTGTCCGCTTTGCGTAAAATCTGATCTTGAAAATGACCATGAAACATATTGGAGGCGGGAGCATAATCTTTCCTCAATTCAGACATGCACTATCCATGACTGTTTTCTTAATTCAGTGAAAGCCTCAGTCATAAATAAAACCAAGCTATCACCTAATCAGATTGATTTCTATAATTTGACAGCTATCTTTAATAATAACAAATTATTGAGTCAGTTTGATAAGGGACTTGTGGAAATCTTACATGGTAGGATTACCTTTCAGCGCGAGGAGTTAGTAAGAGCTGCTTTGAAAAAAGGATTCATTGAAAGAAAGCCAAGTAATAAGTATTTCATGAATAAAACCGAACTGGAGGAATTCAGAAAATATGCGTTGGCAGTTACGGGAAAGAACGACTTCACAAAGCAGCAATTTTTAAATAAGGTGTTTAATAATAACTGGAACGGGTATTGTCCAGAGCTTTATATTTTACTACAAGATTTTTTAAAACCACGACCAAACATTAAAACAGAGTCTTCCTTTAAAGCGGACTTTAAGTGTATTAATCAAAGTTGTTCTGACTTTAATAAACTGGGTGAGAATACTAGTGTTACTAACTCGTTGTATCGAAAAGGGTTAGTTTATGTGAGTTGTTCAACCTGTGGTATGTGTTATCGTATCAACCTTCTAATTAAACCAATCGCACCGAAACTAGTTTTTGCTGGTAGTTTAGTGCAAGTTGAATTGAAGAGGCTAAGTCAATCGGGAATGACAATGGAAGCCGCAAGTCAGAGACTTGGAATATCTAGAATTCATTTAAAG
>JAJTHV010000348.1 GCA_021300095.1 Flammeovirgaceae bacterium
GGCAGGCGCGGTGGCAACCTATGTTTGGTAGACACAATTATCCATCCCATCGTTAGATTCAATTGGGGTATCGATTTTATCGTACTTTACCTTATCTTTAAGTTTTGGTTATCCTATCTTAAACTTGAAGAATGAATAATAGATGGCTATTGGGGCTGCTCGCACTGGCTTTAGCATGCGATCCTCCGAAAGATGAAGTAAAACCGGTAGTTGAAGAAGGGCTTTTTATCAATGAAATATACGCGTCGGGTGAAGACTGGATTGAAATCTATAATTCTCTTTCAGCCACAAAGGATGTAAGTGGGTTTACAATTTCCGACAACACAACCACTAAGTATACGTTGCCCAGTGGCACCACCATTCCCGCCAAGGGGTTTTTGGTAGTGATTTGCAATGACTTAGCGACCGGACTTAATACGAACTTTAAATTAGATGCAGCAGGAGAAACAGTTTATCTGGAAAATGCTTCTGGTACTTTAATTGATCGGGTTGAGTTTCCTGCGCTTGATAATGGACAGTCCTACGGAAGGTACCCGGATGGTTCTACGCAACTTGCTCTATCGGGAACAGTTACCAAAGGCCAAACCAATGGCGATTCGCAGGCACCTGCTATTACATCGCATACGCGCACCCCTCTCGTTCCAAGTCTCAATCAATCCGTAACTATTTCAATTACACTTGCCACAACCACAGGCGTAGCAAGCGTAAAAATGTATCACCGGTTTAATGGTACAGCCTATACTTCGGTTACCATGACAGCCTCTGGAACTACCTATTCAGCAACCATACCTGCGCTTACCACTACGGGCAAAGTAGAATACTACATGGAAGCAACCGGCACGAATGGCAAAGTGGCTTACGAACCGGCCACAGCTCCGTCCAAAACGAAAGAATATTTACTCAATACCGATGCATTGCCGCAGTTGGTGATCAACGAATTCATGGCTTTTAATTCTTCCTGTTGCCCTGATAATAGCACTGGCGCTGCCGAGTATGACGACTGGATTGAGATTTATAACAAAGGAACCGTGGCCGTGAATATTGCGGGCATGTATTTGTCGGATGACAAGAATGATCCATTCAAACATCAGATTCCTTCCAACGCACCAACCACCACTACCATTCAGCCGGGAGGATTCTTAGTGCTGTGGGCAGATAACTCATCATCGCAAGGGCCCTTGCATTTGAATTTTGGATTGAGCAACGCGGGTGAAGATGTCGGTTTGTTTTATGTAGATGGCCGTACGATCGATGTGTACACCTTTGGTGGGCAAACTGAAAATACTTCTTTTGGCCGTGTGACGAACGGGGCATCAACGTGGAAAATATTCACCACACCAACTCCGGGGCAGTCCAATTAACTAAATGACACGATTGTATGTTTGAATTGTTTCCCGATCAGCCTGTCTATGAATACCCACAGTTTATCAATATTCTGTATTCATTTCTTTGGGCATTTTTGCTGTCATCCATTATTGCAATCACGCATCGCGTAACGTTTACTGGTGATTATTACCCCAGGAATTTTTTTCAATCACTGATTTTAGGAGCTGTTGTTACAACACTTGTGATGATGGCCATTGGTGACAGCCTTGCGAGAGGGTTGGGTGTGTTTGGTGCCATGGCGATCATCCGTTTTCGTACCCGTATTGATGACCCACGCGATGTGCTTTTTTTGTTTGCTGCACTCAGCACAGGATTGGCCATTGGTGTATATGGATTCACCATTTCTTTCATCGGGTCTATTTTGTTTTGCCTAGTAGCAGTGGGCTTGCATTATTCCCCTTTTCGGAGTTGGGCGCATCACAGTCATTTGTTTTTCACGATCAACGATTCGAAACAACTTGAGTCTGTTTTACAAACTGTCACTGAACATTGTGCCGATTTTCGGGTAATTACAGTTACTGTGAATAAAGAAAACGCCACCCGTTATCATTATGCTTTTTCGCTGAAGAAAAATGTATCGCAAATAGATTTGATTGATGCCTTGCGGATGCAGGATGGAGTGAAGCAAATTCGGGTTTCCTCGAACGAAATAATGCCAGAGTAATGAGTGTAAGTAAAGTTAATTGGTTTTATGTTTTCGTAGCTGTGCTGTTGTGCACCATGTTATTTATCAGCGCCCGGTATTTCAAAGGCAATGGCGTAGCTTCCATTGGTTTAGCGGCCACCCAGGAATACAAAATCAATTCTGAAAAATCCACGCTGGTCAAAGCGGTGCATGCCGTGCCCGGCCAGCAAGTGAAAAGTGGTGATCTTTTGATAGAACTCACAAGTCAGGAGTTGGATGCGCAAATTGCCAAACTCAACAATCAAGTTACCACATTGAAGCTGGAGCGTATAGAAAAAAGTAAACTGGCAATTGCACAGATTTCTTACATCCAAGCACAGAATAGTATTGTGCAAGAAGAACTGGATGCCGAACTGCAACAAGCCCAAAGTCAGGTAAAAATGAATGATCGGCTGGCAAAAGAATTTGTTGCTGCTTCGGCAGAACAATCGGAAAGTCCGCTTTTGATCAAAATCAGATCATTGCAAGAACAGAAGAAAAAACAAAATGAGGCCGCTGAGATTAAGATAAAAGATGTGAAGCAAGTGAGTTCAACGGATCAATACGTTCTCGGCAACCAGATTGAGTTGCAAGAGAACGAATTGCGTTTGCTGAAGGAGACCAATGCAAAACTAAACAAATATGCTACGGGTTCAGGCGTCATCCAAAAAGTGTTGGTAAAAGCCGGTGAACAGGTGAATGCATTTACTCCGTTAATGACGATCAACCCGCAGCACCCTACGATGGTCATCGTTTATCAGGTAAGTACCTCACAAGTGAAGTTTGAGATTGGGCGGGAGGTCACCGTGTCGCATTATGATCGACCGGGCCAACTCATCAAAGGAAAAGTAATTGGTTATGGCTCCGTTAGTCCCTTACCGGATATTCTGCAGAAATCCACGGCCGTTAAAGCTTTTGGGCAAGAAGTATTTATTGAACTCCCTACAGATAATCAATTATCCAATGGCGAAAAGGTGTTGGTAAGATGAGGCGCTGCGTAATTGTTTTAGGTTTATACCTCATGCCTGCATGCATCTTTGCACAGGTATCCATGGAAGAATTTTTAGGTGCTGCCTTTCAATCACAACGATTATTGACATTGGGACAACAGCAGAGCTTTTTACAAACAAGGCCCTATCAACTGGCGCCTATTCGCAAATTGGCATTTCAAACTACCAGCAATCAACTCGATCGCACGCGGCAAGATTATTCGTTTCGGGTGTTGCCATCCAATCCATGGGAGGTACGCAATACCAACAACTATTTCAAAACATATTCGGAGTTGATTACCATTGATCAGGAACGGCAATTGCGAGAAGCGCTTCGCGAACGCTATCTGTTGATCATCGAATGGGGCTATTGGGATGAAATTCATCGCCTCAAAGAAGAAGAGAAGATGAATACGCAGAAGTTGCTTTCGATTATGGAAGCGCAGCGCTTGTCATCCAATTTTAATCCGGAGGAGTATGTGCAGTTAAAACTGGATCAGGTGGATCAAACCATTGAATTGGAGGAGATGGCATTTAACCGAGATGCTTTGCAAAAAAAGATCGAAGCATTGTACGAAACAGCGAAGCAAAAGTCGATCGGATGGACAGGCGCATCTTTAATGACAGTTGAAAAAATTGAAGAGTTTACAAACCGGGCGCGACAGGAGGGAAGTACCACAGGAAGTGAGTTGGCATACTATGAAAAGCAAATTGAACTGGCGATGCGCAAATGGCACCTCGAGAAATCCAATATCAATGTAGGCTTTATTCAAACTCAATATGAACCTTTTCGGGAGGAAAGTAACCGCAGGCCTTGGAGTATTTCGATGGGTCTTACGATTCCAATCTTCAATCCAAACAAAGGAGATATGGCACAGCGAAAGTTGCAGGTAATTGAAGCGCAAGGTGTATTTGAACAAACCAAATTGAACCAGCGGATAGGTAAAGATTTTTCGTATGAGAAAATAATGAACTTGCTCTTACGCTATAAAGAGGTGGCGAAAATGACAACCGATTTAAATTTTGGTGATCTGGCTTTAACCATGCAACAGATGAAGAGCAATAATCCTACTACGGTAGTTAAATTGCAAAATCGTAGTTTGCGATTAAAAGTGCTCACCGCCCGTTTGAAACGCGAGATACTGAATAGTTACATCGACTTTCTGGCGTTTTCAGATTTGCTCCAACAGAAGCCCGTCATTAATTATTTATCACCTTCTTTAGCGGTGATAGAAAGGAAATAATTGATTATTTCTATTTTGCCACATCCAATAAATCGTAAATCAATGAAACAATTTTTGGCTTTTGCCGCATTTTTATCATTCGCTTTTTCAAGCTATGCACAACCGCTCCGCTTTTCCCTTCAATGGGGACAAGAATTTGATGCTTCGCGTAAATCTACCCTGACTGATATCATTGGATATGATGCCACTGGAATCTATGCCATTCAGGCACGTGTTGGATTTTCTAAAAGTGAGTATACGCTAGAACATTACGATAAGAGTTTTAAACCAACACATGCTTTTGATTTGCAACTGAAGGGCAACCGAGATAAGGCTACGGTTAATAATGTGTTCTTTCTACGCGGGAAACTCTATATGTTCTATTCTAATCCGGAGCGTAGCATCAAAAAGAACATACTCAGTTTGCAAGAGATTGATAAAAAGACGCTGACCCCCACAGGTGACATTGTAAAGATTGGTGAGATTGACTATGAAGGAAAACGCCAAAAGAATAGCGGAGCTTTTTTTTATAAAGTTTCCAGAGATAGTTCTAAAATGTTAATTGTTTATTCCTTGCCGTATGATCAAGATGCACCAGAGAAATTTGGATTTCATGTATTGGATAATCAACTGAAAACCCTCTGGCAAAAAAACATTGAACTACCATATGAGGATGAATTGTTTGACTTTACCAGTTTTCGGGTAGATAACGAAGGCAATGCGTATCTGTTAGGAAAAGTATTCAATGAAAAAAGAAAGGAAAAGCGCAGAGGGTTACCCAATTACCGATATGAGGTAATTGCTTGCCGCGATGCCGGTGCCAGCATTCAACAGTATCCGATTAGCGTGGACGGACGATTTCTGACCGATATGCAAATTGAAATTCAGGATTCGGAAACCATCATTTGTGCGGGTTTCTACTCGGCCAAAGGTACGGTCAGTATTCGCGGAACTTATTTTCTAAAAGTAGATGCCGGAACAAAAACGATTAAAGCTCAAAACTTCAAAGAATTTGAAATTGGATTCATTACCCAAAACATGAAACGAAGAGATGCGAAACGCGCATCGCGTAAGGAGAAAAAGGGAGAAGAAGTGGAGTTGTTGGAATATGATTTGGATAAGTTATTGGTAGGCAAAGATGGTAGCGCGATTTTGATTGCAGAGCAATTTTTCATGGAGGCGGTCACCATGTATCGATCCATCAACGGCCGCTCTGACCCTTATACAGTATATCATTATTACTACAATGATATCATTGCGGTGAAAATGGACCCGAATGGAGAAATCGCGTGGAGCACCAAGATACCGAAGACACAACACACTCGAAGTGACGATGGCTATTACTCCAGCTATGCTCTCGCTATTGTAAAAGGAAACTTGTGTTTTATTTACAACGACAATCCAGAGAACATGATGTTGGATGACGATGAGCAGGCCGATAATTACAATCCGAAGAAATCAGTGGTTGTAGTGGTTTCGGTTGACCAAAAAGGAGTCGTCACGAAAAAGCCGATCACCAACTCTAAGGATGTAGATGTGATCACTGTTCCAAAAGTATGTGAACAGATATCTAATACAGATGTCGTTCTCTTCGGTAAACGTAAGAAGACGCAACAATTTGGATTGCTCCATTTTCAGTAGAGCAGTCGTTAGCTAAAACAAAAAAAGGTGACACGTTTGCACGGTCACCTTTTTGTTTAATCGAGCTAATCTAACTACTACTTTTTCAAGTCGAAGCGATCGAGGTTCATCACCTTAGCCCAGGCAGCTACAAAGTCCTTTACAAACTTCGCTTGTGAATCTTCGCAGCCGTACACTTCGGCAATGGCACGTAATTCAGAGTTTGAACCAAAGATCAAATCCGCACGTGTGGCCGTCCATTTTACTTTGCCGGTTGCACGCTCGCGACCTTCAAAAACAGTTTGCGCATCGCTGGTAGCATTCCACGTTGTTCCGAAGTCTAAGAGATTGACAAAGAAATCGTTGGTCAATGTTTCCACGCGATCCGTAAACACACCATGCTTCGATTGATCGAAGTTGGTATTGAGTACGCGCAATCCACCAATCAACACCGTCATCTCAGGTGCAGTCAATGTCATCAACTGTGCTTTGTCGATCAGCATTTCTTCGGCTAATGCCTTATGCTTTGCTTTGGCATAGTTGCGGAACGCATCGGCTGCAGGCTCTAACACTGCAAACGATTCTACATCGGTTTGTTGCTGGCTTGCATCCGCACGACCCGGTGTGAATGGCACTTTAACATCATGACCTGCGTTCTTCGCTGCTTTTTCAACGGCAGCTACTCCGGCTAATACAATCAAGTCGGCCATTGAGATATGTTTGCCGCCATGATTAAACTCTGTTTGAATCGCTTCTAACGCTTTTAAGACAGTCGCGAGTTGAGCCGGGTTGTTTACTTCCCAATCTTTCTGCGGAGCCAAACGCACGCGTGCTCCATTAGCACCACCGCGCTTGTCCGAACCACGGAAGGTAGATGCCGAAGCCCATGCTGTTGATACCAGTTGTGAAACCGACAATCCGGAAGCTAGGATTTTGCTTTTCAATGTAGCGATGTCCTTCTCATCAATCAACGGAGTTTTAACAGCCGGAATGGGATCTTGCCAGATCAATTCTTCTTTCGGTACTTCCGGACCAAGGTAGCGGCCAATCGGACCCATGTCGCGGTGTGTTAACTTGAACCATGCACGCGCAAACGCATCAGCAAAAGCTTGCGGGTTTTCGTAGAAGTGACGAGAGATTTTTTCGTAGGCAGGATCTACGCGCAGCGCCAAGTCTGTCGTGAGCATCATCGGTGCATGCTTGCGCGCTGCATCGTGTGCATCGGGCACGGTGCCTGCGCCTCCATTATTTTTAGGTCTCCACTGTTGTGCTCCGGCAGGGCTCTTGGTCAGTTCCCACTCAAAGCCAAACAAGTTTTCAAAATAGTTATTGCTCCATTGAGTGGGACTGGTCGTCCACGCACCTTCGAGTCCGCTGGTGATGGTATTCACACCGTTACCTGATCCAAATGTATTTTTCCATCCCAGGCTTTGCTCCTCAATGCTGGCAGCTGCGGGTTCGCGACCTACATACTTACCAGGGTCTGCGGCTCCGTGTGTTTTACCGAAGGTGTGACCACCGGCAATCAACGCTACGGTCTCTTCATCATTCATCGCCATGCGGCCGAAAGTTTCGCGAATGTCACGCGCAGATGCTAATGGATCAGGGTTTCCGTTAGGGCCTTCGGGATTGACATAAATCAAACCCATTTGCACCGCACCAAGGGGATTCTCTAATTCACGATCTCCGGTATAGCGCTTGTCGCCCAACCACTCTGTCTCTGCACCCCAGTAAATATCTTGTTCGGGTTCCCACACATCTTCACGTCCACCGCCAAAGCCGAATGTCTTGAAGCCCATGGATTCCAATGCACAGTTACCCGCCAGAATCATCAAGTCGGCCCATGACAACTTTTTGCCATACTTCTTTTTGATAGGCCATAACAAGAGACGAGCCTTGTCCAGGTTGGCGTTGTCTGGCCAGCTATTGAGAGGTGCGAAGCGCTGTGTTCCGCTACCTGCCCCGCCACGACCATCGGCAATGCGATACGTTCCGGCACTGTGCCATGCCATACGAATAAAGAACGGACCATAATGCCCGTAATCGGCAGGCCACCAAGCTTGTGAGGTGGTCATCAGTTCAAAGATGTCTTTTTTAACGGCCGCTAAATCCAGCGACTTAAATGCTTCTGCGTAGTCGAACGACTCTTCCATGGGGTTGGAGAGAGACGAATTTTGACGAAGGATGTTCAATTTCAATTGGTTAGGCCACCAATCGCGGTTGCTGGTGCCAGAGCCTGCGGCCTGTTTCACAGGTCCGCCATGAAAGGGGCATTTTCCTGCTGATGTTTGTTTTTCCATAGGTAAATTATTTAGAGTGATTCTGAATTCGTTTCTGTTTAATGGAACGAAGTTCAACATTACATCTGATTTAACAATAAATCAAATTGATTGTTCTTATAGGGTCATTGGTATTATCTATAACCAGGGATGCGTTTGGATTGGAGTATCGAATAGTGAAAATTCGAGGAAATATCAGTATGGATTATTTTCCTACTAATCCGGTGGTATAGAGGAGCTTCAACAAATCCGCCAAATTATTACACTTGGTTTTGTCCATGAGTGATTTGCGATAACTTTCTACCGTTGTGGGCGTAAGTCCGAGAGAAGAAGCCATTTCTTTATTACTAAGACCGTTCATGATCAATCCAGCGATCTGATATTCACGTGGTGTGATGTTGAGATTAGCAAGTGATTTGACTCCTTTGTTTAGGGCATAATCGAGGGTATCAGCAACAAGCTTATTGTAGTATTGTCCTTCATGAATGACCTGCCGGATCGCCAACACTAACTCTTCCGGGTCGCATTCTTTGAGTAGAAATCCATCTGCTCCTAACTTGATCAGATGCACAATCAACGATGGCTCGTCAAATTGTGTTAAGATGATGGCGCGTGTGGTGGGGAAGCTCTCCTTTGCATGACGTAGAAAATCGATTCCATTCATCTTTGGCATCTGGATGTCAACCAGTGCCAGATCAATCCGATGATGTTTCAGTACCTCCAACGCCTCCAAACCATTCGCAGCTTCATAAAAATGAAGGTTTTGTATAAAAATCGAGAGTAACCTTACAAGCGACTTTCGGAAGATCGTATGGTCGTCAACGATCAAAATGTGGATATCTTTTCCCAAAACAGAGTACTTGTATTTTTTTTGATAAAGTCAATACCCGATAAATGGGGTATTGACAAATAAATCAAAAACTACTATTAAACACAAAATAGTATACGCTATTACGTTTATTTTTTATCAAGAAATGACATTCAGATACGCGAAATCCAAAATCAGGTTTTGAAGCAGAAAACTTATCCTTTGATTGGTGTGATACGGTAAATGACAAATCGTAAAAGGAAATAGGAGTTTTAAATGGACTTTGCTTATTACTCACTGTATCGTTTCGATGAAGTTGAAGATGTACTAGAAAGTCTAATTTCAAGTGAATTATGATTGAAGTAGTATCAACCAAATCCAATATATCGTACCTTTGTTTTATGATAAAATTCATTCAAATTCTGGCCTTCATAGCCCTAAGCAATGCACTCTTTGCTCAGACATTTTATGTTCCACAAACTATACGTACACCACAAGGAAATGTAACTATTCAACACCCAGTTTATCATCATATGAATTATGGGAACTATAATGGACAAATCAATCTCAATGCCAAATTTGAGTTCACTATAACGTTAGAGAATGACTCAATTATAACATTCAAATCTCGCTTTGAATCAGCTGACAAGAAAATGTATGTGGTACAAAAAATTAAGGGAGTTAAGCGGGAGATCTTTCCAGGTGAGACGAAAGAAGTCATTGCTTATAGCAGTAATTACGGAAGAATAAAGGGCATTCCTGCCGACAGTTGCTGGTACTTTAAAGCGCATTCCGGGGCTATCAACTCATACACCATCTTACCGATGAATAACCGGAACGATGCCATTGCAATTCAACAAGGAGACAATGCTCCAATTATACCACTGACCAAAACCAATCTGATCGCCATTACAGGTTCGGATGATCCTAAAATTGCAAAGTGGCTTAGCAAAAATAAATTGGCTGAGATCATTACCTATTACAATGAGCAGGAGAGGAAAAAAAATCAACCTGCCAACAACTGATGAAGTGGCTTTGTATCTGTGTAACGGTTAGTTGCCTTTTCGGAAGCCAGAGCTTCGGGCAAGATACTACTGCACAGCGAGCTTTTTTTGGAGGAGTAGGAGGGAAGAGTGAGATTTGATGAAAGAACATAACAGATACAAGCGCAAGGTTTA
>JAJTHV010000251.1 GCA_021300095.1 Flammeovirgaceae bacterium
TCAGAATAATAAATTTATACTCGTCCGCAATCTTTACGCCTAACTTCGCTTCGCAGGCAAATACAAACGGACGCAAATACAACGATGCACCTTCCGATGTTGGAATCCAATCCGCATCCACTTCAATCAAAGCCGCCAATGATTGTAAAAATAATTCTTCACTGATCGCAGGCATGCACATACGTTCAAGTGAGCGAAGCAATCTTTTGTGGTGACGCTCCGGTCTGAAAATCGTAATCGCACCCTGCTCATTCTTAAAAGCTTTCATGCCTTCAAACACGGATTGGCCATAGTGCAACGCCAGCATGGCAGGCGATAGCTCCATCATTCCATACGGAATAATTTTAGGCTCTTGCCATTCTCCATTTTTGTAATCAATCACTAACATGTGGTCAGCAATGTGATTACCGAAACCAAGATTGTTGAAATCTACCGATGAGAGACGTGATTTGGCTACGCGCTCAACGTGGATGGATTCTGTTAATACGGCCATGGTATTTAGTTTTTAAGTTGTTCGGTAAAATTACAGAGTTATAGTGAATTAAAAACTTTATTTCTTTGGTTGGCGTCCCGATAGCTATCGGGGCTGATACCAGCTACTGCTTTGTGTGATAACCATACTTTCTCATCTCATTTGCAATGCCTACCGAATTTTCATCGCCTCTTTTCTCTAATTCTGAAATAATGTTGTGGTGATTTTTTTCGTCCCGGTTTTGACTCAGCTTAAAACTCGCCTCCATTCGCTCAATCGCAATCTCAAAACCAATGGTGCCGCGCATTTCCGTATGTAAAAATTTGTGTGACATCGTATCTACCGACACCGGATGTACCGAATCTTTTTCATACTTATTCGTCAGTTGCCGTAGCGATTCCAGCAACTCTTCGTCCGAAAGCGTGCGCACTTTTCCGTACACATGCACCGCTTCGTAATTCCACGAAGGCACATTTTCATGATCATACCAGGAGGAAGAAATGTACGTATGCGCTCCCTGAAAAATCACCAGCACTTCTTCGTGTTGTGGCAACTCGCGCCACTGTTTATTTCCACGACTGATATGCCCGTGCAGTTTGTTTCCTTCCAAGATCAGCGGAATGTGTGTTGCCCACAGTTTGCCTTCCACCGTGCTCACCACAATTCCAAATCCATTCTTTCGAATAAAGTCTTTTAGATCTTCTTCGTTTTCATTTTTAGCGTAGGCGGGTTGGTACATAAATTATTTATTTGGTGTGCAGTTCATTTTGTTTTAGGCGTCCGACCGCTTCGAGCGGTCTGACGCCTAGTTAGGATTTATTTAGTTCGCGTAAATAGAAAATGATATCCATACTTTGAATCTTCGTTACCCCAAGTTGATGCAGCAGCGTGGTTACTTGTCCGCGGTGATACGTGCCGTGGTTAACTACATGAAACAACATATCCTCCACCTGATTTTCAAAAGAGTCGCCTTTTAGGTTTTTGTAAGTCACGGAAGTCGATAAATATCCAACCCCTTTCGATTCAACAAACTCTGCCAAGTTTTTTGCCGACTGCACAATTCCTTCCAGTAATTCTTTTTTGCCACCTTTAAAGTTTTGCGAAGGCCAAGAATCCAGACTGATGCCTTGCAGTCGCTTTAGCCAGATGACCTCCGCATCCCATGCGTGCAATAACGTCTTGGCGATGGAAGGGAAACTGCTTTTAGTTTCTGCAAATAAAATTGCTTCATCTACGGCTTCGAGTGTTTCTTTCAATCGCTCCGTAGCCCACACCGAATAAGTCAGATGTTGTTGAATTGTGTAGCTCATAATTTTCTTAATTTAGTTTATAGGCGTCTGACCGCTTTGAGCGGTCTGACGCCAGTCCATGGCTTCGAGTGTTTTTTTTATGCGCTCCGCGGCCCACACCGAATAAGTCAGATGTTGTTGAATAGTGTAGCTCATATGTTTTTAACTATAGTTTATAGGCGTCAGACCGCTCAAAGCGGTCTGACGCCTGATTACGCCTGACTTTCTAATCAACAATAAACAACTTAACGCCTTTTTCACTTCGTGTGCGATGTGCTTCCGCGCCATCACCCACCTGATAAGACATACCCGCTTTTAATACAAACTCACGACCGTCTTCTAACTCCGTGATCATTTCGCCTTCGAGACAAAAAATAAAATGTCCCTTTTTGCACCAATGGTCGGCCAGATAGTTCGCTGAATATTCTACTCTTCTTACGCGTACATCACCAAAGTGTTGCACACGCCACGTAGCGTAACCCGTAGTGCCTTCGTGCCGCTCTGTGTTTACCGTATCCCAATCGGTCACACCAAACAATAGATTCGAATCAATTTTCATTTCGCAGTTGCGTTAGCACCTTATGCATCAGATTAAGAACCAAGCTTACATCTTCTGTTGTGGTGCGCCAATTCACAAAGGCCGCGCGAATTCCTTTTCTTTCTCTATAAACGGTGGGTGTCATAAAAACTTTTCCGGTTTCATTGAGCGTATTCAAAAATGCGGTTACCTCATTCGGTTTCACTTCTTTTTTTAGCGAGAAACAAACTGTATTCAAACGAACAGGCGCCAGTAATTCAAATGGTTGCGAGTTCTCAATTCCTTTACCGAATTGCTCAGCATGCGCTATGTTGCTGTCGACCCATTCACGAATTCCATCCTTGCCATATGCCACTAACGAAAACCAGACTGGCAAGGCTTTTAATCTTCTGGAGTTTTCGGGTAGAAAATTCAAATAGTTAAAATTCTCAATCGGGTTGCCAAGATATGGTGCATTTGAATTTTGAAATGTCTCCACTTGCAATACACCATGTTTCTGTTTCACAAAAAAGAGCGCACTCTCATAAGTTACATTCAACCATTTGTGGCAATCGACAGTAATGCTATCCGCTTGTTCCCAACCAGCAACTAAATGTTGCCGCATCGAAGAACAAGCTGCAAAGCCACCAAAGGCCGCATCAATATGCCACCAGAAGGAATATTTTTCTTTCAGCTTCGCTATGGCGACAAAATCATCGAAGTCTACCGTGTTGACAGTGCCCGCACTGGAGATTAATAGGAACGGTTCTGCCGAGTTATTTTTAAGGTAGCGTTCCAATGCCTCTACATCCATCGCCTCCCGATTTCCTTTCAGCGTATCGATTTTAACTAAGTTACTGCTGCCTACGCCCAGCAGAGACAATGCTTTGATAGAGGAGGAGTGAGGCGTAGTGCTGATAACTTTAATAGAAGAAGTGATCCCTTCTTTCGCAATGTCTTTTCCATTTAGTTTGCCTACCCATTGGCGAGCGACCGCCATACACGTAAAGTTGGACATCATCGCTCCGGTTACAAATCCTCCGAAGAAATCTTTCGGCAAACGGAAAAGATCCAATAACAATTGAATGGTTTCTATTTCAATGTTAGCCGAAACATCACCAACTCCTTTTAACCCCTGTGGATTTTGGTCATAAATGCTCGTGAGCCAATCGCCCGCGATGGCTGCCGGTGTGGTGCCACCTGTCACAAATCCCCAATAACGCGGACCGGACGAAGCGACCATCAATGGCTCAAAGCGTTCATTGAATTGTTGCAATGCTCCTAATGCACCAACTCCTTCACTATTTAAGTTAGTTTGTACTTCCACTGCATGTTTGGTGGAGGTAGCACGATCGTTGATTGCGTTGAGATAGGATTTGCCTTGTGAAACTATTTTTTTAAACAACGGACCTAACTCATTCGATTCTTTTTTTAATAACGAATTCATCTAGCGTAAAGTCAATTCCATTTTAATATCACTTCGTTTGTACGGGCCGTCTAGTTCAACTTCTACAAAGCCCAGTTTTCGATAGAGTTGAATAGCCGCCACTAATTTGGTGTTGGAATACAAAATGATTTTCGTGGCTTTCATCACTTTGGCCGTAGCAATAGCCACCACCGCCAGTTTCTCTCCAATCTTCTTTCCTTGATATTTTTCGTCAACCGCCATTTTGGTAAACTCCAAAACAATTTCGCTCACACGCTTCAACGCAACCACGCCCACCGGCTGATCGTCTACGAGTGCTACTAGAATTTCACCACCGGCAGCCATTATATTCTTTTCCGGATTCTGTAGCACTTCTACATCGATCGGTTCGATCCAAAAATATTTTTCGATCCACGCTTTGTTCAACGATTCAAACGCAGCCTGGTATTTTGGTTGGTAGAAAGTGATTTGAATAGATTGATTTTCCATGACGTGGTTATACATCCCAGCTATAATAATTGTGTTGCTGATCTAATTCAAAACCAACTTTCGGATAGAGATTGTTGCCGACAATGTTCGTCTTGGCTGTTTCCAAAATCAATCCGCAACCTTGTGTGGCACGGCAGTGTTCTTTTGCTTTTTCAATCAGCGCAACGGAAAAACCTTTTCCCCGAAAAGAAGCATCCACAAACAAATCGTTGAGTAACCATAGCCTTTTCATGAGAGTCGAAGAAAAAAGCGGATACAATTGCGTGAAGCCTGTCATTTGATGATGGGCATCCAACGACACGAAGATCACCGATTCATTGGCTTTCATTCGCGCTTCCAGAAATTGTTTGGCACCCGCTACGTCCGATGGTTTTTCATAAAACACCCGGTATTGATCGAAGAGCACAGAAAGAGCATCCAGATGGGTGAGGTTAGCTTTTTCAATTTTAATCATGAGAATGGTAAGAAATGAAAATGTCAAATAAATATTTTTCCTTGAAGGAAGAGTTGAGCTTCTCCACTAATCTCCACCCGACTTCCATTCAAGCGACACGTTAGTTCACCTCCACGTGCCGAAAGCTGACTTGCGGTAAATTCATTTTTGTTGAACACGCTTGCCCAATACGGAGTAAGTGTGGTGTGTGCCGAGCCCGTTACCGGATCTTCATCTACTCCGCACTGCGGACCAAAGAATCTCGAAACAAAATCTACTTTTTCACCACGAGCGGTCACAATAACACCACGCGCGTTCACTTGAGCGATTTTCTTAAAATCAGGCTGAAGCTGTCGGACTTGTTTTTCATTATCTATAACTACCAGGTAATCCGTTTTCCCTTTAAAGGTAGCTTTGGATTTTATACCCAAACCTTCTTCCAATTCGGCTATAGCAGCAACAGGTGTTAATGTATCGACTGGAAAGTCTAATGTAAGTTGATCGGCCTTTTTAGTAACAGTCAGCAAACCACTGCGTGAATTGAAAACGATTTTGTTTTCCGTATGTCCTTCGTAATTAAATAGTACAAATGCAGTCGCTAGTGTAGCATGACCACACAAGTCAACTTCCACAGCAGGTGTAAACCAGCGGATGCGGAGCCCTTCTTTCTCTTTAACATAGAAAGCCGTTTCCGACAGATTGTTTTCCATCGCAATGTTTTGCATCACCGAATCCGGAAGCCATTCGGTGAGCGGACACACCGCTGCCGGATTTCCTTTAAATACTTTCGATGCAAACGCATCTACCTGATAAACTTTTATTTCCATCGTATCGATTTTTAGTTCGAGAGTTTGGATTTGATATTCAATGCTTTTCCAATCGAGCCTAGTCCCAGTGGATTTGTTTTTAGTTGATACCCGCGATTCACCAAATAAATCCCCAACACGGTGATACTGATAGCGAGGCCAATTTGAAAATTTAATTTCTCATTCAACACCAACCATCCTAAAATCACGGCTACAATCGGGTTGATATAAGCATACAATGAAACGAGCGTCATCGGTAATTTTTTAATGGCGTACGAGTAACACGCATACGCAGCCACCGAGCCCACCATAATCATATAGCTTAAGGAAAGGAGAACAGAAGCATTCCATTGCACCCCGGAATAATCATCAAAGATCAAGCTCAACGGAATCGCGAATATTCCGCCAAACAACATTTGCAATCCGGCATTGAGAAAAGGATCGGAGTTTTGATTTTTCTTTTTGATCCAAATACTACCAATGGCCCAGCTAAGGTTTGCGAGGAATGTAAGAATGATTCCTTTCAGATAATTTGAATTCGAAAACTCGCTGAGGTGTTCACCAAAAATTAATAGAATACCCGTGAGGCCGGTAGCAAGCCCGAGAATGATCAACCAATTTGGTTTTTCATCTTTGGTCACCAATACATTAATAAGTACGGTCCA
>JAJTHV010000069.1 GCA_021300095.1 Flammeovirgaceae bacterium
AAGAAAACACAGAAAACGAAAACTAAAAATAAGGCCATCAGCAACCGAAAAAAACATACCGTTACATCATCAAATTGTGAGTTAACTTTTGGTGGTCAATTTGCCGCGAAAAACAGTGGTCAGTTTGCGCGGAATTTCCAGGTAACAGTTACATATGTTGATTTATTAGGCTCTTGGTCAATACTTCTTAGTGCCAAGCTTAGAATCGCTATTAAAAATAGTGATACAATTAACATATACTTTTTCATAGAGTTGATTTTTTAATTGTTTATTATTATTTGTCTTTCAATGAGTATTTTTAGATTTCTGTCGACCCGCTTTGTCGGTTTACACCAACCTAATTGTTGCCAACGTTTAGCTGTAAAGCCTATGCATGTAAATACCTACATCTTTGTCCCACGTTGTAAACGTAATTTACTAGCACACATATTAAGAACCTACAATACAGCATATATATTATAGGTTGTGTTAGCACCAGTGCCAATTAGCACCATCCAAGTTATTTAGTTGTCTCTTGTGATGACTCTTTTGAATATTATTCCATCCAAATAAAACTCCACCATAGTCACGTATTTTTCCCCTTGTCGTACATAGTATGTTGGTGGGGAACTCGTAAGCCAATTTTCCCTCCTGTCCTTTGTTATCTCTTTTGTCCAAGTGTCGTCATAGTCTTGCGGATCAAATTTTATCATTCCTTCTCTCCACTTGGTAATGTCAACTGTGTCAACCCTGATTGCGAACTTATAGTCCCATGAAGATGCTCCAGGAACCAACGGTCCGCTTGAGTTGTGAAATCCATTCACATTAAACAATTCAAATTCAGTGTCCTTTATATCTGAAAAACATTTTACTTCTTGCTTCAAAATTTCAACTCGTTCTTCTGCCGTGCTGAACTCATCACTGTCTAGTCTAGTGGTTTCTGAACATGAGCTAGTTGTAAGTACGAGAATTATTAAGGTCTTACTCAATTTGTCCATTGGCATTGGTGCTAACTATTGTAATAATGCAACTTATGGCACCTATACACATTATTTTAGGCGTATTGGTGCCACCGAAACATCTTTAATACAAAATCAAATTTCGCCCTTCTCTCCCACAACTCCAAAAAAGTATGATCGCGGATTTTAAGTGTTTTAGGATTGACAGGATTGTGCGTGGGTGAGAAGAAGTGCAGAGGAAAGATTTGAGGATTTAATTATTAGAGAGGCTCTTCTCTCCTACACCTCCAAACAATTACCAAATGGAAAAGCGCATTGTCTATTGACGAATGAGCATTAACGATATAAAAAAAAAGGTCTACCTGCCTTTTGCAGAAAATCTGCATGGGGCAAGTAGACCTGAACACCAATGAACTATATTACTTCCGCACTTTAAACGCGATGCCTGAGACTGCTTCGAACTCTGGGCTTTTTGCCTTGAAGACAGACTTTACATACTTCTTAACTGCTTTGGTGCAGGGCACTAATCCATTGACAGGTTCGAAGAAAAGTTTGTTGCGGTCAATGCGAGCTTTGATATAGGCCGACTTGGTTTTACGCACTGCCTCGTTTCGGGCTTCTAATTCACTCACCATTGCTAAGAGCGCATCTACCGTCAAATCCAGTTCGTCTGTCTGGTAGTTGGGTTCGCCTTTCAAAAAAGTTACCAACTCCGAAAAGTTGTCCGCTTTACGATCGAAGCTACGCTGGGCAGTGGAGTTGATCTTCACATTGTCGGGCGAAACAGCATCGGTGGTAGTGGTGGGTTTGGGTTCCGCTACCGCGGTGGCGCGTCTGCCTCTGAATTTTCGAACGATAGAGGCAAATTTCTTTTCCTTCTCCGTAAGGATGTCCGAAGAGCCTACCGCACCCATGATGCGTGTAACTAATGCTTCCAGTTCAGAGAAGACGAGCAGACGCATTTTTATTGCGCTGGACATTTCCTCTAGTGCTTCATCTACCACAGTGAGCGAAATCTTGACGCGATCCAACAAGGCCTTCAGGTTTTCCAATTTAATGGCGAACTTAATGGGCTTGTACTTTGCACCAAAGATGGCGCAAAGGTTGATGAGTGTTGCTAAGTTGGCTACGCTTACTGGGTAGCCGGAGTCAGTTTGTTTTTCCATAATTTTATTCTTTTAAATTTGGAAAAACATATACATATCTCGTGCCAAACTTAAAAACGCCATTAGAAGCGTATTTTGCCAGTTTGCGTTGCGGAGAAGAAGGTCAACTAACGATATATAAACAATTCACTCGTTTTATTTAACGAAAAATGTCGTTCGTCAAGGGTAATTAGTCAGTGGTCACTTGTTATTGGTCAATACTCCGTGGTCAGGATTAGATTCCGAATTGATTCGATATAACAAAACAACTTATCGAAACCCTAGCGGCCGGGATAGGAGTGAAAAGCCTCCCGGGGCTGCGCTCGGGATAAACTGTAGCCGCCCAGAAATTATCACAGATGTAACTAACTTGTTTAACCAATTGGCAACGATATGGTAAACTCCGTTCCCTCGCCCATTTTGCTTACACACGAAATATTGCCCTTGTGCTTTTCAATGATTGAGTAGGATATGGATAAGCCAAGCCCCACGCCTGCCCCCACTTCTTTGGTTGTAAAAAATGGTTCGAAAATATGCGCTTGATCTTTTTCAGAAATGCCAGTGCCATTGTCTTTTAATCGAATGTGCAACTCATTATTTTGCTCTAATGTCTGTATAGAAATCGTACGAACTCCGTTAACCGCTTTAAGCGCATGAATCGCATTGTCTACAAT